>NZ_JBWKVR010000009.1:207911-226264 GCF_059421805.1 Rhodoferax sp. GW821-FHT02C08 | reverse complement strand
CCCTACCTCCTCAAGAATGAGGAACGCAAACATGCAAATCACGCGCCAGCTCGGGACTTATTCAGCGTTGCCTTAAGTTAACGGCGTTCAGCCAGCGGCCGCAGGTTTTTCAGCATGTCCTGCACCATCGCATCCAGATCGTATTCCGCCTTCCAACTCCAGTCGCTACGTGCGGCCTGGTCGTTGATGGAACGCGGCCAGCTGTCGGCTATCGCTTGGCGGTAGTCGGGTACGCATTCCAGGCTGAAGCCGGGCACGTAGCGGGCAATCGCTTCGGCGATCTGGGCAGGGGTGAAGCTGATGCCGCCCAGGTTGTAGGAGCCGCGCTCACGTATTTTTTCCGCCGGTGCTTCCATCAGTTCCAGTGTGGCACGGATGGCGTCGGGCATGTACATCATGGGCAGGGCGGTGTCGGCGGCCAGGAAGCTGGTGTAGCGACCGTGCTTCAAAGCAGCGTGGAAGATCTCCACCGCATAGTCGGTGGTGCCGCCGCCGGGTGCGGTCTTCCAGCTGATCAGGCCTGGGTAGCGCAGGCTGCGCACGTCCACACCGTGGTTGCGGTGGTACCAGTTGCACCAGCCTTCACCTGCCAGCTTGGAGATGCCGTAGACCGTGCTCGGGTCCATCACCGTGTGCTGTGGTGTGTTGTCACGCGGGGTGCTGGGGCCGAAAGCGGCGATCGAGCTGGGCCAGAACACCTTGTGCAGCTTGTGCGTACGCGCCAGTTCCAGCACGTTCAGCAGGCTTTTCATGTTCAGGTCCCAGGCCCATTGTGGGTGCTGCTCACCGCGTGCCGACAGGGCGGCGGCCAGCAGGTAGACCTGGGTGATGTGGTTGCGCTCCACCACTTCGGTGAGGGCGCCGTTCTCGGTGGCGTCCAGCGTTTCGTGGTGTACGCTGGGCAGGCGGCCCAGTGGTGCCAGATCGCTGGTCACCACGGCCTCCTTGCCGTGGCGCTGCACCAGAGCCTGGGCCAGTTCGGTGCCGATTTGTCCGTTGGCGCCGACGATGAGAATCCGGGTATCCATCAGGTTCCTTTTATTGAATCAGAGTTAATTCGCGCCCGGCCTGGATGAAGGCTGCTACGGCGCGTTCCAGGTCGGCCCGGGTGTGTGCCGCACTGAGCTGCACGCGAATGCGCGCCTGCTCCCGGGGGACCACGGGAAAGAAAAAGCCCACCACGTACACGCCCAGCTCCAGCAGCCGCGCGGCCAGCTTTTGCGCCACCACGGCGTCATAGACCATGATGGGCACGATGGGGTGTTCACCTGGCTTGATGTCGAACCCGGCCTGGGCTATTGCGCTGCGGAAATAGGCGGTATTGTCAGCCAGGGTGTCACGCAAATCGGTGGAGGCCTCGAGTAAATCCAGCACCGCGATCGATGCGCCGACGATGCTGGGGGCTACGGTGTTGGAGAATAGATACGGTCGCGAGCGTTGGCGCAGCAGCTCAATGACTTCGCGCCGTGCGCTGGTGAAGCCGCCGGAGGCTCCGCCCAGCGCCTTGCCCAGGGTGCCGGTGATGATGTCCACTTTACCGAACACACCACGGTACTCGTGCGTGCCCCGTCCGGTTGCGCCGATGAAGCCGCTGGCATGGCATTCGTCCACGCCCAGCAGCGCACCGTACTGGTCGCACAGCTTTCGCATCACGTCCAGCTGGGCGATGGTGCCGTCCATGGAAAACACTCCGTCGGTGAACACCAACACATGCCGTGCGCCATCGGTACGGGCTTGCTGCAGCTGCAGCTCCAGGTCGGCCATATCGTTGTGCGCATAGCGATAGCGCTTGGCCTTGCACAGGCGGATGCCGTCGATGATGGAGGCGTGGTTCAGCGCGTCGCTGATGATGGCGTCCTGCTCGCTCAGCAGGGGTTCGAACAGGCCGCCGTTGGCGTCAAAGGCCGCCGCGTAGAGGATGGTGTCCTCTGTGCCCAGGAATTTGGACAGCCGCGCTTCCAGCGTCTTGTGCAGATCTTGCGTGCCGCAGATGAAGCGCACCGAGCTCAGGCCGTAGCCCCGGTTTTGCAGCGCCTCTGCCGCCGCGGCCACCACCGCCGGGTGGCTGGACAGGCCCAGATAGTTGTTGGCACACAGGTTCAGCACCTCGCGCGCGGAGCCATCGGCCGCCAGGGTTTTCACGCGCGCGCCCTGGGCGCTGGCGATGACCCGCTCGGACTTGTATAAACCGGCAGCGCGGATGCCGTCCAGCTCTTGTTGCAGATGGGCATAAAACGGGGCGGTAGTGGTGCTCATGGCGATCCTTCCGGGTGGGTAGGGTGTGTGTCGGGCACAATGGTGTGTGCAGTAAATTGAAATTGTGCTGTATATCGAACAAAAAATCAATATAGTGGATTAATCTCCTTCCAAAACCATGGTGCAACGTTCTTCCAAAACCACCCCAGCACCGGCCGTTGCGGCCAGCGCCGAGCCGCCCCGCGTAGGCGAGACCCTGGCCGCGCTGCGCCAGGCCCAGGCCTTGTCGCTGGATGCCTTGTCGCGCAAGGCGGGGGTGTCCAAGTCCATGCTGTCGCAAATCGAGCGCGCCCAGGCCAACCCCACGGTAGCTGTGGTCTGGCGCCTGGCGAATGCGCTGGGCGTGCCCCTGGGCGACTTGCTGGGGGCCGCGCCGCCCCCGCCCGAGCCGGCCATCACCGTGGTGCCGGCGCATGCCACGCCTTCATTGCGCAATCCGGATGGGGCGTGTGAGCTGCGCATCCTGGGTCCTATCGAGTTGGCAGGCCAGTTTGAGTGGTATGCGCTGTCTTTACAAGCCGGGGGCGTGTTGGAGTCGCAGGCGCACGAGGCTGGCACGCGCGAGCATCTCACCGTGTTGACGGGGGCTTTGGAGGTGGTGTCTGGCGACGAGCGCCAGCGCCTGAAGCCTGGCGAAACCGCCCGCTATGCGGTGGACCGGCCGCATGCCATCCGCAACCTGGGCAAGGGCGAGGCCACCGCCTGGCTGGTGGTGGTGCATGCCGGATAAGCTATTAAAAGAGTAGCTACTTACGCAGGTAATACCTGCGCTGGAGGCTGTTTTTATGCATAAGGCCGTGCTGCCTTAAACGCCCAGTTCCTTGAACACTTCCTTGGCGGTGCGGAAGCTGTCGATGGCCGCGGGCGCACCGCAGTAGACGGCGGTTTGCAGAAACACTTCCTTGATTTCGTCCTTGCTGACGCCATTGGTCAGCGCGCCGCGCAGGTGCAGCTTGAGCTCGTGCGGGCGGTTCAGCGCGGTCAGCATGGCCAGGTTCAGCAGGCTGCGGGTCTTGCGGTCCAGGCCCGGGCGGTTCCAGATATCGCCCCAGGCGTACTGGGTGACCAGCTCCTGCATGTCGCGGTTGAAGTCGTCGGCGTTCTGGATCGCCGTGTCCACATACTCGGCGCCCAGCACCTCGCGGCGGGTTTTCAGGCCTTGGTCAAACAGCTCTTGGTTCATGGGGGCTCCCGTCATACATAGAAGGATGCACCACTCTACGCGATGTGTTGCTGTAGCCCCTTCACCAGTGCATCAAAGGTGGCGCGGCAGCGCGGGCTGTGGCGCAGGTTCTCGTGCATGGTGATCCAGGTCTCCAGCGGCAGGCTGGCTTGCTCGGGCAATAGCCGCACCAGCTCCGGCTTGCGCCGCGCCAGCGCTACCTGGCAGATGCCGATGCCAGCGCCGGCCTGGATCAGCGCCCAGTGCGCCAGGTCGCTGTCGCTGCGCAGCGCAAAGTTGTCGCGCTGGAATACGCCTTGCAAGGACTTGCCCACACTGCGGATAAACGGGGTTTCGGTGTCGAAGCCGATCAGCGCGTGCTGCGCCAGCTCGGCCAGGCTGCGCGGTGTGCCGTGCTGCTCCAGGTAGCTTTGGTGGGCGTGCAGGCCTAGCTCGACCTCGCCGATGCGGCGCGCCACCAGCAGCTCTTGCTGGGGCCGCAGCATGCGCACGGCAATGTCGGCCTCGCGGTGCAGCAGGTCTTGGACTCGGTTGCTCAGCAGCAGCTCGATCTTCAAGTCGGGGTACTGTGTGCGCAGGCGGGTCAGGATGGGCGGCAGCACCTCCACACCAATGATCTCGCTGGCCGTGACGCGCACCGTGCCGCGTACACCTTCGCCCTGGCTGGCAGCGGTGCGCTGCAGGGCGGCCGCCGTGCTGGCCATGGCTTCGGCGTCGCTGCGCAGTGCCAGTGCGGCCTCGGTGGGCAGCAGCCCGGCCTGCGAGCGGGTGAACAAGGGCAGCCTCAAGGCCTTTTCCAGCGCGGCGATATGCCGGCCCACCGTCGGCTGGGCCACGCCCAGCGCGCGGGCGGCGCCGGACAGCGAGCCTTCTTGCAAGACGCCTAAAAACGAGCGGTAGAGTTCCCAGCCAATATCGGTTGCCATGCATAAATGTATAGCCGGTGGTGCATGTTGGGCAATTCCATTTGAATGCCGCTGCTTCCAGAATCGCCCCATCCCTACTTTTTTGGAGCATCTCATGGACAACAAGCAGACGGTTTTGGTCCTCGGCGCAACCGGTGGCATCGGCGGCGAAATGGCCCGCCAATTGCGCGACGCCGGCTGGACGGTACGCGCCATGCAGCGCAGCGTGCCGGCGGCCGGCGAGACAAAGGACGGCATCCACTGGCTGCGTGGCGACGCCATGCAGCGGGCCGATGTGCTGGCCGCGGCCCAGGGCTGCAGCGTCATCGTGCATGCGGTGAACCCGCCCGGCTACCGCCGCTGGGCCGAGCTGGTGCTGCCCATGCTGGACAACAGCATCGCTGCTGCCAAGGCGGAGCGCGCCACCATCGTGCTGCCCGGCACGGTCTACAACTACGGGCCGGATGCATTCCCGCTGCTGACCGAGACCGCACCCCAGCAGCCGCTGACGCGCAAGGGCGCGATCCGGGTGGCGCTGGAGCAGCGCTTGCAGGCCGCCAGCCAGCAGGGCGCGCGGGTGCTGATCGTGCGGGCTGGCGACTTCTTTGGTCCGCAGGCCGGTAACAACTGGTTTGCCCAGGGCCTGGTCAAGCCGGGCCGGGCGGTGCGCAGCGTCAGCAACCCAGGCCGCGTCGGCGTGGGCCACCAGTGGGCTTATCTACCGGACGTGGCCCGCACCATGGTTGCCTTGCTGGCGCGGCGTGACAGCCTGGACGCATTTGCCAGCTTCCATTTCGGTGGCCACTGGGATGCCGATGGCAGCCAGATGGCCCAGGCGATTTGTCGTGTGGTGGCCCGGCGCAGTGGTGTCACTCCCCGTGTGGCGGCTTTCCCGTGGTGGTTGATGCGGCTGGCCGCTCCCTTCGTGGTGACGCTGCGCGAGTTGCAAGAGATGCGCTACCTGTGGCAGCAGCCTGTGCGCTTGGACAATGCCAAGCTGGTGGCGGCGCTGGGGCGCGAGCCGCATACCGCGCTGGACGCGGCGGTAGAGGCGACGCTGGAGGGCTTGGGCTGCCTGCCAGCGCAGCAGGTTCAGCCAGGTTTGCTATTGAATCAATAGCTGCCTGCGCAGGTGGATTCTGCGCTGGGGCCTGATTTTCTATAAATTTCTGCCAGCACTTGCCAAGTGCTAGGTATAGCGTTTGTTGCGCAGATTGTTTTTGATCTCTTGCAGCTTAGGCTGCAGGTGCTCGCTGCCTATGCGCAGGGCGACGCAGGTAGCTAGGATGTCGATGATCATCAGGTGCAGCAGGCGCGACACCATGGGGCTGTAGCGCTCGAAGCCCTCGGGGTGGTTGGCGGCCAGGTGTACGTGGCCGGCCGAGGCCAGCGGCGAGCCGCTGGTAGTGATGACGATGGTGGTGGCGCCGTTCTTGCGCGCGATGTCGCAGGCGTCCATCAGGTCGCGGGTACGGCCCGAGTTGGAGATGATCACCACGCAGTCGCCCGTGCCCAGCATGGAGGCGCTCATCACCTGCATATGGCCGTCGCTGTAGGCGATGGCGTTCACGCCCAGGCGGAAGAACTTGTGCTGCGCATCCTGCGCCACGATGCCGGAGTTGCCAGCGCCGTAGAACTCGATGCGCTTGCCGGTCTGGTAGGTGGCGGCCAGGATCTCGGCGGCCTTTTCCAGTGCGCTGGTGCTGGCCTCGTTGCGGTACTTCAGAAAGGCAGCGACGGTGTTGTCGATGACCTTGACCATCACGTCGCTGGTTTTGTCGTCTGTGTCCACGCTGCGGTGGATGAAGGGCACGCCTTCGCTTACGCTGCCGGCCAGCTTCAGCTTGAAGTCGCTCAGCCCGTCATAGCCCATGCTGCGGCAGAAGCGCACCACGGTGGGCTTGCTGACGTGGGCCCGGTCGGACAGCTCGCTCACCGGCAGGTTGGCGAATGCGCGTGGGTCGGTCAGCACCAGCTTGCCCACGCGCTGCTCGGCGGGGGCAAGAGAGGACAACGAGGCTCTGATTCTGTCTAGCATAGGTTGGCGGTCGGGGCGGACCTTAGGTGAGATACCGTGGAACCGGCTTTGCCGGACCACTGGTATCGCCCCCTGTAGGGGGTTGGCGAAAGCGACTTGCGTCCTCGGCCCTTTGGGCCGATTCCAGGGGAGTGCGCGAAGCCTGGGGGGGAATCACGATTCTTCGCTCCAGCAGAAGCCGTCGCGTGCGATCATGGCGCTGGAGGCGCTGGGGCCCCAGGTGCCGGCGTTGTAGGGGCGTGGGCCGGCGGCATCGTTCTTCCAGTGTTCGATGATGGGCTCGACCCAACGCCAGGCTTCTTCCTGCTCGTCGCTGCGGACGAACAGGTTCAGGCGGCCATCCAGCACGTCCAGCAGCAGGCGTTCGTAGGCGCCCACGCGTTCCGAGCCGAAACGTTTGTCAAAGTCCAGGTCCAGCTGCACGGGTGCCAGCGACTGGCTGGCGGCGCGGCTGCGGTTGCCCTGGGCCTGGGCCAGCAGGTGCAGCTCCAGTCCGTCCTTGGGTTGCAGATTGATCACCAGGCGGTTGGCGGCGCCCACCGGGGCGTTGAAGATCGGGTGCGGCGTGGGCTGGAAGTTGACCACGATGTGCGCATCACGGCCATGCAGGCGCTTGCCGGTGCGGATATAGAAGGGCACACCGGCCCAGCGCCAGTTGGCGATCTCGGTGCGCAGGGCGACAAAGGTTTCGGTCTGACTGTCGGGGCTGACGCCTACTTCTTCGCGGTAGCCCGGCACGTTCATGCCGCCTGCCGAGCCCGCGGCATATTGGCCGCGGATGACGTGCTGCGACAGGGTTTCAGGCGTCCAGGGCTTGAGCGAGCGCAGCACCTTGAGCTTTTCATCACGGATGGCGTCGGCGCCAGAGTTGATGGGCGGCTCCATGCCGATCGCGCACAGCAGCTGCAGCGCGTGGTTTTGCACCATGTCGCGCAGGGCGCCGGTGTTCTCGTAGAAGGCGCCGCGTTTTTCCACGCCCAGGTCTTCGGCAATGGTGATCTGGATGTTGGCGATGTGCGCGCGCTTCCACAGCGGTTCGAACAAGGCATTGCCAAAACGCATGGCAAACAGGTTCTGCACCGAAGGTTTGCCCAGGTAGTGGTCGATGCGGAAAACCTGGTTTTCCTTGAAGCAGCGGCCCACGGTTTCGTTGATGGCGCGGTTCGAGGCCAGGTCGTGGCCCAGCGGCTTTTCCAGCACGATGCGGGTCTTGTCGCTGTTCAGCCCGGCGGCGGCCAGTTGTTCGCAGACGGTGGTGAACAAGGCTGGCGCGGTCGCGACATACATCACCACCGAGTCGGCATTGCGGTCATGCAGCACTTGGGCCAGGGTGGCGTAGTCGTTGGGCTTGGACAGATCCATGCGCTGGAATTCCAGCAGCGCGGCAAAGCGGTCGAACTCCTCGGCGTTCGGGCGCTTGGCGCCTTCCACGCTATTGAAACGGGACTGGATCAGCTCGCGGTACTGGGCGTGGCTCAAGTCATCGCGGCCTACGCCAATGATGCGGCCGCCTTCGGGCAGGGTGCCGTGGCGGAAGGACTGGAACAGGGCGGGCATCAGTTTGCGCCAGGCAAGGTCGCCGGTGCCGCCAAAAAGGACTAGGTCAAAGCTCATGGGGTTGCATCCAAAATGATTTCCGCAATGTAACTTAGTTTCATGTTTCTGCAAATGCGGCGCTGAAAAATACTTTTACTGGTGTTGCAGCTTGGTACTTTCCCGGTTGTGCAGCAGATAAACTGGGGTCTAAGCTGGGTTGGTAACCTTGTTACTCCGCCTGGGGCTGTACTTGCCGGCCTTGCGGGTAAGGTTTCGTAACCTAAAAGATGTCCCTGGTGGGAGCTAGGGACGGTTTTGTTTGTACCATTCGACTGTTGGCGTCGCCTGCGGCGCCCGCTGGTTCAGCGAATAGAGCCTGTTATCCGCAGGCATTGGCAATCGACGCGCATGCCTGGCCGGTACGCGTGCATTTCACCTTTAACGGCAACACACTCCTATGTTCCAACTCGATTCCCTCAAGCAGTTCACTACCGTGGTGGCCGATACCGGCGACTTCAAGCAGCTCGGCGTATTCCTGCCTACCGACGCCACCACCAACCCGTCGCTGATCCTCAAGGCAGTGCAAAAGGCCGACTACCAGCCACTGCTGGCCGAGGCCGTGGCCAAGTACCGTGGCCGCCCGCTGGACGAGATCACCGACCGCCTGATCGTGCGCTTTGGCTGCGAAATTCTGTCCATCGTGCCTGGCCGCGTGTCTACCGAAGTCGATGCGCGCCTGAGCTTTGATACGGCCGCCACCGTGGCCCGCGGCAAGCGCCTGATCGAGATGTATGCGTCCGAGGGCATTGCCAAGGAACGTATCCTGATCAAGGTCGCGTCCACCTGGGAGGGCATCCAGGCCGCAGCCGAGCTGGAAAAAGCCGGTATCCGCACCAACCTCACGCTGCTGTTCAGCTTTGCCCAGGCCGTGGCCTGCGGCCAGGCCAAGGTGCAACTGATCTCTCCCTTTGTCGGCCGCATTTACGACTGGTACAAGAAGACAGCCGGCGCGGCCTGGGTGGAGGCCGACAACGCTGAGGCCAAAGACCCTGGTGTGATCTCGGTGCGCAATATCTACAACTACTACAAGCACTTCGGTATCAAGACCGAGGTCATGGGTGCGAGCTTCCGCAACGTCGGCCAGATCACGGCGCTGGCCGGTTGCGACCTGCTGACCATCAGCCCAGACCTGCTGGCCCAACTGGCCCAGGCAGATGCGCCGTTGAGCCGCGCGCTGGACGTCAAAGCCGCCCAGGCTATGGAACTGCAGGAAGTCAAGCTGGACGAGGCGGCTTTCCGTTTCGCCCTGAACCAGGACGCCATGGCTACCGAAAAGCTGGCCGAAGGTATCCGCGGTTTTGTGGCCGACGCCATCAAGCTTGACCAACTGCTGCAAGCCGCTTGAGCCAAGAAAGCCCCTGACATGGACGCATTGAACCGCCCCCGTTGTGACGCCGTGCCCGCCTGGACCCAGCTCCAGGCCCAGTTTGAAAAGTCTGGTGCCGCGCTGGACCTGCGCCAGGCATTTGCCGCCGACCCGCAACGCTTCGAGGCATTCAGCCAGGACGCGCCCTATGTGTTTGCGGATCTGTCGAAGAACCGCATCGACGCCGTGACGGAGAACCTGCTGTTCAACCTGGCACGCCAGTGCGGGGTGGAGCAGTACCGCGACGCCATGTTTGCGGGCGAAAAGATCAACACCACCGAAGGCCGGGCGGTGATGCACTTTTTATTAAGAAAAAGTGCTGTAGCGCAGGGAGAATCTGCGCCAGCTGCTATCAAAAATGAACTAGCCGAGGTGCATGCCACGCTGGACGCCATGCTGGGCTTTGCCGAAAAAGTGCGTGCCGACGCGGCCATCACCGACGTGGTCAACATCGGCATTGGCGGCTCCGACCTGGGCCCGCTGATGGCCACGCTGGCGCTGGACTCCTTTGCCACGCCCACCAAGCGTATGCACTTTGTGTCCAATGTGGATGGCCACGAGCTGGCCGCACTGCTGCCGCGTTTGAAGGTGGAGAGCACGCTGTTTCTCATCGCCTCCAAGACCTTCACCACTACCGAGACCATGACCAACGCCCGTTCGGCCAAGGCCTGGTTCGAGGCGCAGGGCGGGACCGACACGGCGCGCCACTTTGCAGCGTTGACCACCAATGTGGCGGCGGCCAACAGCTTTGGCATCAGCACCACCTTTGGCTTCTGGGACTGGGTGGGCGGCCGCTATTCCATGTGGTCGGCGATCGGCCTGCCGATTGCCATCGCCATTGGCGCGGGCCACTTCCGCGACTTTCTTGCCGGTGCACAGGCCATGGACGAGCATTTCCGCACCGCCCCCATGGAGCAGAACCTGCCCATACGCCTGGGTTTGCTGGACGTGTGGTATCGCAACTTTCACGGCTTCACCAGCCGCAGCATCGCGCCGTACCACAGTGCGCTGCGCCGTCTGCCGGCCTATCTGCAGCAGCTGGAGATGGAGAGCAACGGCAAGCAGGTGGACCAGCAGGGCCGCAAGCTGCCGTTCGATACCTGTCCAGTGCTGTGGGGCGAGCCTGGCACCAATGGCCAGCATGCTTACTTCCAGATGTTGCACCAGGGCACGGATGTGGTGCCGGTCGAATTTGTCGCCGTGAAAAAACCGCGCCACAGCCTGCCGGGCCACCACAACACCTTGCTTGCCAATGTGGTTGCGCAGGCCCAGGCCTTGATGGTGGGCAAGGAAGATGCCGGCGGCCACCGCAACTTCCCGGGCAACCGGCCCAGCACCTTCTTGCTGCTGGACGACCTGACGCCCGCCAGCTTCGGCGCGCTGATTGCGCTGCAGGAGCACCGTGTGTTCGTCAGCGGTGCGCTGTGGGGCATCAACAGTTTCGACCAGTGGGGCGTGGAGCTGGGCAAGGTGCTTGCCAAGGACATCGAGCCCCGGCTGCAGTCGGGCGACGTGGCGGGGCTGGACAGCTCTACCGCCGGTTTGCTGAACCGGCTGCGCTGAATCTCTTTCCCGGTTACAGCGCGGCGCAGAGCTGCTGGAACCGGGCTTCCAGATTGCGGGTGAACAGTGCAGTGTCGAACAGCACGCCGTGTTCACGCTCGCCTTGCAAATGCGTGCGCAGGGCGGCGCAGGCCTCGGGATTGTTGGCCAGCGCGACCGCCTTTTCTTCGTAATCCTGCAGGTTGTAAGTGACCAACTGCTCCAGCTTGGCGGCGGTCAGCAGTGCGCCAGCCATGCGCGAGGCAAAGGCGCGGCCGCAGTAGGTCAGCACTGGCAGGCCCATCCACAGCGCGTCATTGGCCGTAGTGCCGGCGTTGAACGGAAAGGTGTCTAAAAACAGATCCGCCACGGTGTAGCGTGCCAGGTAGTTTTCGGGGGAGACGCGGGGGGCAAAGTACAGCCGGTCTGGCGCGATGCCCCGGGCCTGCGCTTCACGCCGTAGATTGGCCTCGGCCCAGGGGTTGTCCGATAGCAGCCACAGCAGGCTGCCGGGCGTGCGCTGCAGGATGCGCATCCACGTATCGAACACTTCGGGTGTGTATTTGTAATTGTTGTTCAGCGAGCAAAACACAAAGCCCTGGACGGGCAGGCCACAGGCCTCGCGGCTGGGCAGCGGGCCGACGCCGCGCTTGCGGTCGCTGACCTGGTAGACGTCCGGCATGTACAACGGCTTTTCCGAGTAGTACGGGGCGATGTTTTCCGGGATCAGGAAACGGTCGGCAATCACATAGTCTATGGACGGCAGGCCGGTGCTTGCTGGCAAGCCAAGGTAGGTAACTTGTATGGGCGCCGGGCGGTAGGCCAGCATATTGGCCCGTGCGCCGGAGGTCTGGCCCTGCAGGTCCACCAGGATGTCGATTTCATGGCTGCGTATCAGCTGGGCAGCGGCTTCGTCGCTGAGCTTGTCTATGCGGATGAAGTGGTCCATGGCGCTGATCACCCGCTGGCGCATGGCCGAGCCGTCTTCTGGGCTCCAGCAGAAGCCATAGACCTCGAAATGGGTGCGGTCGTGCAGCTCGAACAGCTCGGCGGTGAGCAGGGACACCGGGTGCATGCAAAAGTCTGAAGATACGTAGGCAATACGCAGCTTGCCGTGGCCGTAGCGGGTGCTGGGCGCCAGCTTGGGTACGTCGGATATGACCTTTTTGCTGACGAAGCGGCGCGCGGCCTGCAGCTGAACCACCGGGTCGTCGGTCACGCTCAGCATGGCCAGGGTGGAGGTCGATTCCTGCATGAGGGCGTTGCTGATGTCTTTCAGCGGGGCATAGACCGGCCACAGGCATTGCTTCTGGCGCAGATGCACCCAGTGGTGCACTGCGTCTGGCTGGTTCGGGTCGAGCTCCAGGCTGCGCTCCAGGAACTGCATGGCTTCCTGGAATTGCTTCTGGGTGTCCAGCACCCGCCCTAGATTGTTCAGCGCCATGATGAGGTAGGGGCGGTTGTCGGCGGAGCTGGGCGGCACGTTCTGCGCCACCCAGCGCCATTCCAGCAAGGCCTTGTCCACCTGGCCCATGCGCTCCAATAGCATGCCCAGGTTCAAGCGGGGTGGCACGAAGGGTGGGGCGAGTTCAATGGCCCGCTGGTAGGCGGTTTGTGCGCCGGGCAGGTCGTTTTCGTTGGACAGCGACACGCCCAGATTGAAGTTGACTGCATGGGCGTAGGGCGAGTCGTTGCGGCTGAGCCAGGTTTGGTAGAGCACGATGGCAAGGGGTGCGTGTTTCTGTGCCTCCAGCTGCGAGGTGCAATCTATCAGCTCCGGAAACGTCAGTTCACGTTTCCAGGCGCGTAAAACCGCAGACGCAAATTTCTCTTCCATCGTCATTCCATGCAGCCCTTAAATACCAATTAAAAATCATAGTACCTTAGGGGCAAATCGAGACTTGACTCCTGGCAAATGCACCTGTTTTGAGGTTCACTTCGCCCGTAACGACGGCCCAAGCTGCCGTAATAATCTGGAAACTTCCAGCGACTCCCACGCGTATTGCCACCATGTTCAGGGTCACCCTATTGTTTGCTGCCGCACTTTTGGTGGCATGCTCGCAAACGTCGGAATTCCACCGGCCGACCTTGCCCGTGCCCAACGCCTGGCCCGGGGCGACCGGCGGTGACAGCCCGCATGCGGCAGCCAAGACGCATTGGCGTGCATTCTTTTCGGACCCCGAGTTACAGACACTGATAGAGACGGCGCTACAGAACAACCGCGATTTACGCATTGCTGCCGCGCGAGTGGCAGAAGCCCGCGCGCAGTACGGCTTTGTCAAGGCAGACCAGTTGCCCACGGTGAATTTGCTGGGGTCGGGTAATGACACCCGTACGCCAGCCGAGTTGACCGGTGACGGTGTAAAGGCGAATGGGCGGCGTTTTGACCTGTCTCTGTCCAGCGTGTCTTATGAATTGGACTTTTGGGGGCGGTTGGCGAATCTGTCCGAAGCGGCCCGGACCAGCTATTTGGCCACCGAGGAGGCGCAGCGGGCGGTGCAGCTGTCTTTGATCTCCGATATCGCGACATCGTATTTCATGCTTTTGCATACCAAAGAGTTGATGGAGCTGACGCGCTCTACGCTGGATTTGCGCGAGCAATCCCTGGCTTTGATCTCCAAAGGCAAAGACCTGGGGAGTATGGATGACTACGTCTTTCAGCAAGCCGAGGGCGTGGTGCAGACTACGCGTTCCTCATTGGCGGAGATAGAGCACCAGCATACGCTGGCGGCAAACCGCCTGAATCTGCTGTTGGGCAAGGTGGTGGACCCCTTGCCGGAAACGGGGTCGCTGCAAGCACAGGGCCTGGACACCGCGCTGGCTCCAGGTTTGCCGGCGGACGTTTTGTTGCTGCGGCCCGACGTGATGTCGGCCGAACAACGGTTGCTGGCGGCCCATGCGAACATCGATGCAGCGAGGGCGGCATTTCTGCCCAAGATTACGCTGACGGCCAGCCTGGGGGTGGCCAGCCAAGGGCTGTTCAGCCTGTTCAGCGGCGGGGCTTGGGCGTTTCAGCCTTTGATGTCGTTGCCTATTTTTGACGGCGGGCGTACGGCTGCAGGCCTGGATATAGCGCAGGCGCGTAAGGTGATTGCGGTGGCGGAGTATGAAAAGACCATACAACAGGCGTTTCGCGAGGTGGCCGATTTGCTGTCTGCCCGTGCCGCCCTGTCTCGGCAGCTGCAGGCCTCCCTGGCCAATATGAAAGCCCAGAGTCAGAGGCTTCATATCGCTGAAGCCCGCTTCAATGCTGGCGTGGTCGGGTATTTGGAGGTGCTGGATGCGCAACGCGATATTGTCGCGGCGCAGCAGGCGACTGCACTGGTGCGCCGCCAGCAGTTGGAGTCGGCGGCCCAGTTGTACAAAGCCCTGGGCGGTGGAGCTGCGGCATGAGGTTCTCGATCTATTTGCACCCAGGGCGTGGAGGCGTATGGCGCTGAGAAGCCCTGCCTATGAGAAGCGTACTTTCATCAACACGCTCAAGTCTGCACGGTTCGGGCTGCGGGAGGCGCAGTACGAAGTAGGACTGATGTATGCCAATGGCATTGGGGTGGAGCAGGATTTTGAGCAGGCCATCCACTGGATCATGCAGTCGTCAGAGCGCGGCTATGCGGCGGCGCAATACCTGCTGGCAACCCGTTATGCCAGCGGAGTGGGTATAGGCCAGGACAACTACAAGGCGGCGGTCTGGTTTCAAAAGGCGGGTGAGCAAGGGCACGCCAAAGCCCTTTACCGCTTGGCCAGACTGTATGCGGCAGGCTCCCAGGAGCTATCGCACCAAAGCATGGCTAGGGCCGCAGAGCAGGGTCTGGCGGAAGCCCAATATGCACTGGGTGTGCAGTTCGCCTCCGGCAGGGGAACCAGGAAAGATGAAAAACAGGCGGCGTACTGGCATGGCCTGGCGGCCGAGCAAGGGCTGGCGTCTGCCCAGTGCGCGCTGGCAGATCTGTTGGCCAGTGCCACGGATGGTTCCCAGGATATGGAGGCGGCGCTGTTTTGGTACCGCCGTGCGGTTCAGCAAAGCTCTCCTGTTGCACAAGTTGCGTTGGAATACTTGGATGCCAGTGGCCTGGGCCGAACCAAAACGCGTGGTCGAGGGCGGCCCAAACCTCCTGGGCCGGAGCGCAGGCAAGCGGGCGGCCAGTGGGTTGAGGCGGCGGAGGCTGGTGATGCCAATGTGCAGTACCACCTGGGGCTGATGTATGACCTGGGCCTGGGCATCCAGAAAGATCTGGGGCAGGCTGAGGTGTGGTATCTCTCCGCCGCAAGACAGGACGATGTTCGCGCGCAATTGGCGCTGGCTAAGCTGTATGAACACAACGAGGACAAGCAGGCCCTGCCCTGGTACCACAAGGCCGCCGAGCATGGCGATATGGAGGCGCAGTTTGCCCTGGGGCGTCGTTATTGTTCCGGGCAGGACGTAGAACAAGATTTTTTTGCTGGCGTCTCCTGGTACACCCAGGCAGCGCAGGCCGGACACGCGCATGCTTTGCTGACCTTGGGTAGTTTGTTCAGCAATGGTTTGGAGCATGTGGCTGCCGCCTGTTTTAAGCGGGTTGCGGAGCAAGGCGATGCCGAAGCCCAGTTCCAACTGGGACAGCAATATGCGTCCGGCAAGGGGGTTGAGCAGGATGTGCATAAGGCGTTTTTCTGGTGCCGGCGGTCCGCGGAGCAAGGTCATGCGCAGGCCCAGTGCGCATTGGGCAGCATGTATCTAAAGGGGCTTGGAGCTGAAAAAGACTTTGAACTGGCTTTTTCCTGGTACCAGAAAGCGGCTGAACAGGGGGATGCCAAGGCGCAATGGAATCTGGGCTCCTTGTATGCCAGCGGCGGGGGCGAGGTCAAACGCAACCTGCGGCAAGCTTTTATTTGGTGTCAAAAAGCAGCGGACCAGGGCTTTGCGGCGGCGCAGTCGACCTTGGGTGTGCTGTATGCGTTGACCAAGAAGCCTGAGCAGGCAGTGCTCTGGTGGAGCAAGGCAGCAGAGCAGCAAGATCCCGAAGCCCAGTACAACCTGGCATTGATGTACAGCAAGGGTGAGGGTGTGGAAAAAAATGCCGAGCAGGCGTTTTACTGGTTGCATGAGGCCGCGCAGCAAGGCGTACCTAGTGCGCAATCTCGGCTGGGGCTTTTGTATGCAATCGGCGAGGGGGTTGCTGCAGACCCGATAGAGGCCCACAAATGGTTCGTGGTCGCGGCGTCTGGTGGGGATGCTGCTGCGCTTGCAAATCAGAAGCGTTCAGAGTCGCAATTGAGTCCGGCCCAGGCTCAAGAAGGTCAACGGCGTGCAAAAGAGCACACAAAACGAGGTATATCAAATTGCATTTCTGTATCGTAAAGTTACATAATGTTGCGAATCGTGAAGTTCGGCGTGAGGCGGGCTTGCCGAGAGGGTAACCACCAAGTTTTTTGTCTTTGGCTGGCTATTTCTATGTTTCCAAAGGTTAAATTTTTTTATTCAACCCGGGCTAAAGTTGCCAGGAAACATGTCGAAAAGAAAAGATATGTGTCAAAGCGCAACTTGTGTTCCATGGCTTTTAGGGCCTGAAAACACCTGGTTGAGTTGCTTGAGAGACGGGGTGGACGCCTGGTTGGGGTGCCACTCTTCAAAATCATTGTGCTGACATCCCGGTGTCGAAGGGTTGAAAAATGAGTATTGTTACTGGTCTAACCACGGCGCAAATTGCAGCCTTAACGACGTTCCAGATCCAATCGCTGGGAACCAGTGACATCGTTGCGCTAACCACGGCACAAGTCGGTGCCCTCACGACCGACCAGATCGTGGCGCTGAAAACTTCTCAGATTTCGGTGTTGACGACTGCAGATATCGCGGCCTTGACGACGACCCAGGTGGCGGCAATCGAAACGATTGACATCGCTGCTCTGAAGACGTCCCAAATTGCCGCGTTGACTACTGCGGCAGTGGTGGCGCTGACTACCAACCAGATCCAGGCAGTGACCACGGCCAGCATTGCGGCACTGACCACAAGCCAAGTAACGGCGCTGACCACCAACCAGATCGTGGCTTTGACGACTGGTCAAGTATCTTCCCTGACCACTTCTAGCGTTGCGGCGCTCACGACCAACCAGGTCGTGGCGATCGAAACGGCGGACGTTGCAGTTCTGAAGACGGCTCAGATCGCTGCGTTGAGCACCAACAGCGTTGCTGCGCTGACGACCAACCAGATCCAGGCCGTAGCTACGTCGGGCATAGCCGCCTTGAGTACTGCTCAGGTTGTTGCCTTGACCACCAATCAGGTCGTTGCTTTGACGACTGGCCAAGTATCCTCGTTGACAACGACCGGGGTTGCTGCTCTCACGACGAATCAGATCGTAGCGATAGAGACAGTGGACATTGCTGCTCTGAAGACCAGCCAGATCGCTGCATTGAGCACGAATAGCGTTGCTGCACTGACGACCAATCAAATCCAGGCTGTAACCACCGCAAGTGTGGCTGCCTTGAGCACGGCGCAGGTGGTTGCATTGACCACCAACCAAGTGGTCGCCTTGACGACAGGTCAAGTAACTTCACTGAGTACAGGGCAAGTTGCGGCTTTGACTACCAACCAGGTTGTAGCCATTGAGACTGTAGATCTTGCTGCGCTCAAGACCAGCCAGATCGTGGCGCTGACGACCGGTCAAGTGTCATCTTTGACGACCAATCAGATCGTAGCGTTGACGACAGGCCAGGTTGCATCATTGACCACCTCGGGTATTGCCGCATTGACGACTAACCAGGTCGCCGCGATTGAAACTGTAGATATTGCTGCATTGGGTACCGGCCAGATCGTAGCCCTGAATACATCGCAAGTTACCGCGCTGACGACCAATCAGATTGTTGCATTGACGACCAGCCAGGTATCTTCCCTGACGACGTCCAGTGTTGCAGCGCTTACCACGAACCAGGTTGTGGCGATTGAGACGGCGGACATTGCTGCGCTGAAGACCAGTCAGATCGTTGCGTTGAGCACTAACAGCGTTGCCGCGTTGACGACTAATCAGGTGCAAGCTGTAACTACAGCGGGTGTGGCTGCCTTGAACACGGCACAAGTGGTCGCGTTGACCACTAATCAGATTGTCGCCTTGACTACGGGTCAAGTGTCCTCGTTGACAACAAGCAGTGTTGCCGCGCTGACGACCAACCAAGTGGTTGCGATTGAGACGGTGGATGTGGCTGCGCTAAAAACGAGCCAAATTGCGGCGCTGAGCACCAACAGCATTGCCGCGTTGACCACCAACCAGATCCAGGCCGTGACCACGGCCGGAATCGCTGCTTTGACCACCGGTCAAACGGTGGCGTTGACGACCAACCAAGTAGTCGCTTTGACGACAGCCCAGGTCCCTGCTTTAACCTCTACGAATGTGGCGGTCTTGACTACGTCGCAGGCAGTTGCGATAGAGACAGTGGATGTAGCGGCGCTGAAGACCAGCCAGATCGTTGCCTTGACGACGGCCCAGGTTGCAGCG
>NZ_JBWKVR010000009.1:0-207812 GCF_059421805.1 Rhodoferax sp. GW821-FHT02C08 | reverse complement strand
TGGCGATAGAGACGGTGGACGTGGCTGCGCTGAAGACCAGCCAGATTGCGGCGCTGAGCACCAACAGCGTGGCTGCCCTGACCACCAACCAGATCCAGGCCGTCAGCACGGCTGGTATTGCGGCGCTGACCACCACCCAGGCGGCGGCCCTGACGACCAACCAAGTCGTGGCTCTGACGACGGCCCAAGTGTCCTCGCTGAGCGCGGCAGACATTGCTGCGCTGAGCACCAACCAGATCGTTGCGATAGAGACAGTGGATGTAGCGGCGCTGAAGACCAGCCAGATCGTTGCCTTGACGACGGCCCAGGTTGCAGCGCTGACGACCAACCAGATCGTCGCCTTGACCACAGGCCAGGTATCGTCGTTGACGACAGCGGCGATAGCCGCGCTGACGACCAACCAGGTTGCGGCGATCGAGACGGCTGACATAGCCGCCTTGAAGACCAGCCAGGTTGCGGCACTGAGCACCAACAGCGTGGCAGCGCTGACCACCAACCAGATCCAGGCCGTGACCACGGCAGACCTGGTTGCACTGAACACCGCACAAGTGGTGGCGCTGACGACCAACCAGATCGTGGCCTTGACCACCGGCCAGGTGTCCTCGCTGACGACCACGGAGCTGGCCGCGCTGACGACCAACCAGGTTGTGGCGATCGAGACCGTGGACGTTGCGGCCCTGAAGACCAACCAGATCGCGGCACTGAGCACCAACAGCGTGGCAGCGCTGACCACCAACCAGATCCAGGCCGTGACCACGGCCGGTATTGCGGTGCTGACCACCAGCCAAGTTGTGGCCTTGACGACCAACCAGGTCGTGGCCCTGACCACGGCCCAAGTGGTAGCGCTGGGCACGGACGTTGCGGCCCTCACGACCAACCAAGTAGTGGCGATCGAGACAGTGGACATCGCGGCGCTGGGTACCAACCAGATCGCAGCGTTGACAACGGCGCAGGCAGCGGCCTTGACGACCAACCAGATCGTGGCGTTGACCACCGGCCAAATCGCGGCGGTGACCACCGCTGATGTGGCGGCGCTGACGACCAACCAGATCGTGGCGATAGAGACGGTGGACGTGGCTGCGCTGAAGACCAGCCAGATTGCGGCGCTGAGCACCAACAGCGTGGCTGCCCTGACCACCAACCAGATCGTGTCTTTGACGACGTCACAGATTGCTGCTTTGACGACGGCCGGAGTGGCTGCGTTGAGTACCAGCCAAATTGCTGCGATCGAAACGGTGGATATTGCGGCGCTCAAAACGGCTCAAATAGCAGCTTTGACAACGACGGGGGTCGCTGCGCTGGCAACCAACCAAGTTCAGGCGCTCACCACAGCGGATATTGCCTCACTTACCACGTCGCAAGTGTCTGCTTTGACGACAAATCAGGTGGTGGCATTGACGACAGGTCAAGTGGCTTCGTTGACAACGGCTAGCGTTGCTGCCTTGACGACGAACCAGATTGCTGCCATCGAGACTATTGACATAGTTGCTCTGAAGACGAGTCAGATCATTGCGCTCACCACAAACGAGATCGTAGCGCTGACAACCAACCAGGTTCAGGCGTTTACGACAACGCAGGCGGAGAGCTTTACATCTACGCAGATATCGGCCTTCACCACCGCGCAGATATCCCATCTGACCTTGAGCACGCCAATTATTCTGGATCTGAATGGAGATGGCGTTAAAACATTGAACATCTCATCGGGTGTGACTTTTGACCTGTTCGCTGATGGTTCCAAGGTCAACACGGGTTGGGTCAGTAGTGGAGATGGCTTGCTGGTCATGGATAGAAACCATGATGGACTGATCAACGATGGCTCCGAGTTGTTTGGCTCGTCCACGAAGCTTGCAAACGGATCCAAAGCCAGTGATGGATACGCGGCGCTCGGTGAGTTGGACGCCAACCATGATGGTGTTGTCAATAGCGAAGATGCCGGTTTTGCTGACTTGCGGGTGTGGATTGACAGCAATTCTGATGGCGTCAGCGAATCAGGTGAGGTCAAAACGCTGTCGTCGTTGGGTATTACCAGCATCAGTGCCAAAGCAACGGTTCAGATTAGTCAGGACAATGGCAACTTGGTGGGATTGACTTCCAGCTATGAAACATCTGACGGTGCAACCCACGCAGCAGCTGATGTGTGGTTTGTTGCCGACCAGAAGGATGCCAGCACCCCAGCTGTGACGGTGGACCAAGTGATAGCGTCATTGAATCCGACGGCAACGCCTGCGGTGGCTGCTACTGAGGTGGTTTCGTCTAAGTTGCAAGAAGTTGTTCAGCCTGTACTGGATTCTGCGAAGACCAGTGCTTCGACGCAAAGTGTCGATTTGCGCTCCAAGGTCAGCAGTCTGGCCCAGGTGATGGGGGCATTTGATGGGACTGGGGTAGGAGGTGATGCGTCGATGCCACATATTGACTTGGCTTCTGCCGCGTTCACCAAACCCGCTGCCGCCACTTTGGCTGTGGGCAGTATGGTGGATGTCATGAAACAGTTTGACGCAAACGGCAATTTGATTGCAGGCCAGGGCAGTACGATGGCTGCAACTGTGAAGCCTTTGAATGTCTCCGGCATCCAGGATTCCGCGCAGAAGGGGTTCTTGGCGGGCACTGGCGGTAAGTAGTCCTGCTGCTTCTGTGTGAGGACAAGGTGGAGGGTGAAAACCCTCCACCTTTTTTTATGCATCAGGCGGCAGAACTGGTGCTGCAAAAGGCGTCATATCAAGCCATTGAATTCATTGTTGCGTGTTGAAATGTAAAGACATGTATGCGTGATTCAACCATGTCAGAACGATTTCCTCACTCAACCGTACAGTGCATTGCTGCACTTGCCCAGCATCACCGGTTGCCGGTGAATCCTGAGCGTTTGATTGAGGACTATGCGCTGGTTTCAGAGGAACCCGGTCCTGCTACCGTGCTGCGCATTGCCGCAGACATAGGGTTGAAGGCGAAGTTTGACCATTTTTCGTGGGAGAGTCTGCAGGAGCAGGCGGGGGTATTCCCCTTGATTGCCCGCATGACCGATGGCAATTGCATGATTGTCATGTGCGCGAATGTGAACGGTGATGGGTTGGTGGCAGTGCTGAACCCTCTAGCAGACAATCCCACTGAAATCTTGCGCCTGGATCGCGCTAAGTTTTGCGCACTTTGGCAAGGTGACGTGTTTTTGATGAAGCGCATTTACGCGCTGCCGGAACAAAATCAGCCGTTCGGCTTTCGTTGGTTCATTCCCGAAATTCTCAAACAAAAAGCAGCGCTGAGAGATATCGCGGTTGCGGCGATTGCCATGCATGTTCTGGCGCTGGCGTCTCCCATGTTCTTTCAATTGGTGATTGACAAAGTGCTGGTGCACCAAAGCCTGGCAACCTTGTGGGTGCTTGCGATAGGCATAGTGATTGCCTTGGTATTTGATTCGCTATTTGGTTTTCTACGTCAAATACTGACTCTTTCCGCCACGAACAAGATTGATATGCGGTTGACGCGCCGTACCTTTGCGCATCTCTTGTCGCTGCCTATCGATTACTTTGAGACAACCACTGCCGGTGTAATTACGCGCCACATGCAACAAGTGGAGAAGATTCGAAGCTTCTTGACCGGTCGGATGTTCTTTACCGTGCTGGACGCACTGTCTTTGTTCATTTTTCTGCCCATACTTTTTACCTATTCGGTCAAGCTTGCCCTGGTCACTTTGGTTTTCACCTTTTTGATTGCCGGGGTGGTAGCTGCCATGGTGCCGGTATTCCAAAAACGTTTGAACGATCTGTATAGCGCCGAAGGCGAGAGGCAATCCATGATGGTCGAGACCATCCATGGAATGCGGACGGTGAAGGCCTTGGCTATTGAGCCAGCGCAGCGGCGTCTGTGGGACCAGCGCTCTGCCCAATCCATCAACATGCATTTTCGGGTAGGGAAAATTTCAATTACTGGTAACGCTGTCACTGATTTTTTGGGCAAGCTGTTACCTGTAGTAATTATTGTGTTGGGTGCACAGGAGGTGTTTGACCAAACCTTGTCTGTTGGCGCATTGATTGGCTTTCAAATGATCTCGGGCCGGGTTGTAGCGCCCTTGATTGCAATTGTCAGTTTGGTGAATGAGTATCAAGAGACCGCTTTGTCTGTGCGCATGCTGGGGGAGGTGATGAACCGTCCTTCGGAGGGGCGGGCCAGTGCTGGTGGCTTGCGTCCGGAATTGGCTGGAGAAATTTCGTTTAACGAAGTCACCTTCCGTTACCCGGGGTCCAGCCATGCTGCATTGGACCGCGCGAGCTTCACTATTGCGGCAGGCTCTGTTGTGGGAATTGTGGGGAGGAGCGGATCCGGCAAGACCACTTTGACCAAGCTGATCCAGGGCTTGTACGGCGTCCAGGAAGGGATTGTGCGCTTCGATCGCACAGATGCGCGCGAGATCGAACTGGCCCATTTACGCCGCCAGATCGGAGTGGTGTTGCAAGAGAATTTCTTGTTCCGTGGTTCGGTTCGGGACAATATTGCAGTTGCTAAACCTGAGTCCACGTTCGAGCAGATTGTTGCCGCAGCTGAAGCTGCAGGAGCTGCAGAGTTTATTGAACGGCTTCCCCAGGGATACAACACGCTGCTGGAGGAAAACGCTTCCAATTTGTCTGGTGGGCAGAAGCAGCGTCTATCGATTGCCCGCGCGCTGTTGTCCAAGCCGCGGATTCTGGTTCTGGATGAAGCGGCCAGCGCCTTGGATCCTGAAAGCGAAGCCATTTTTATCAGCAATCTTTCGCGTATTGCTGTTGGGCGGACTGTGATCATGATTTCCCACCGCCTATCCACGCTGGTCAATGCCAGCGCCATTCTGGTTATGCAGCATGGGCGTCTGGTTGATAGCGGTCGGCACGATGAGTTGCTGACCCGATGTGAGACTTATCAACATCTATGGAATCAACAAACAAGCCATTTGTGAAGCGATGGCTTTCTTTCAAATGGGGCAAAGGCTCCAAGAAAAAGACTGTCGTTGAATATCTGCCAGACGCGGACGAAATTGAGCGCACGCCGGTACCCAAGTTCGCGCAAATAACCTTGCGCGTACTATTTGTCGCCCTGGTCATCTTTGCCATATGGGCCAGCTTGTCTCAATTGGACGAAGTGATTGTGGCTCAGGGCCGCCTGGTCAATCCTTTGCCGAATGTGGTTGTGCAGCCGCTGGAAACTTCCATCGTGCAAAGCGTCGATGTGCGCGTGGGGCAGGTGGTCAAGAAGGGTGAAAAGCTGGCCTCATTGGATGCTACGTTTGCCCAGGCTGACGAAACCCAGTTGCAGGCGCAATTGAATAGTCTGGAAACCCAGGTTCAAAGCCTGGGGCGCGAACTGGAGGGCGGCGGCGTCACCGGCAGTACCGGGACACAGACGGCCGATGGTCAACTGCAGGCCAATTTGTCGTTTGAGAGACGGGCTAATTACAAAGCCCAGCAGATGAAGATGACGGAAACTGCCGCGAAGCTACGCGCTGCATTGGCGACGAACCGGCAGGATCAGCAGTTTGTGGCTTCGCGTCTGAAATCTTTGAAAGAAATAGAAGCGATGCAGGAGAAGATGGTGGCCCAAAAGATTGGTGCACCCTTGCAACTGCTTGAGGCACAACAGAGAAGTAAAGAAGTTGAGCGTGATCTGGAGCTGTCCCGTAGCCGCGAGCAGGAAATACGACGCGAACTAGGTGCTTTTGAGGCGGAAAAGTTGGCCTTTGAGAAAAGTTGGCGGCAAAAAGCAATGGAGGACATGTTGGTTCTCTCGCGCGAGCGCGACTCGGTCAAAGAGCAATTGCAGAAGGCCGACAAGCGCCGCAGGTTGGTGACTTTGGTGTCTCCCGTGGATGCAGTTGTGCTGGAGATTGCCAAGCTGTCTCCCGGCTCCATTGTCAAAGAGGCGGAAACATTTTTTACCCTGGTGCCCATGAACGTGGTGTTGGAAGCTGAAGTGCATATCGACTCAGTCGATGTTGGGTATATCAAGCTCGGCGACCCGGTTCATATCAAGCTGGATGCATTCCCCTTTCAACGCCATGGAACACTGGATGGCCGGGTTCGAACATTGAGCGAAGACGCATTTCGTAAAGATACACAGGTCAAAACCGGTGGAGATGCTTACTACATGAGCCGTGTCAGCATCGACAAAGTAAATCTGAAAAATATGCTGGAAAACTCCAGAATTCTGCCGGGCATGACTTTGAATGCAGAAATTGTGGTGGGTAAACGCACTGTCATGTCTTATTTGGTGTGGCCGCTGACCAAGGGTCTTGGTGAAGCGGTGCGAGAGCCGTAGGGCTTAATTTATTCAAAACCACATGTCGAAAATAATGAAGGCTTATTGCATTGGCCATACCATGCCATTGTTCAGGCCGCCTGTTTTTTTTGAAATGTTATGCCCCGCTTCTCTGGGTATACAGAATGAGCTGGTGATTGACGACAACCGGTTTGGCACAGCGATCGATGGTGGCGGCTTGGCCGAGTACTCTCAGCTCTTTGGCTTGCACGATTTGCTGCTGTCGGGTGACGTGGTTGCAGAGCATTTATTCTTGTTTCAATACCGCAAGTTTGTATCTACCCTGATGGGTGGAGCAGAGTCAGTTTCTCCCTGGATACGGGTGCTTACGCCAGATTTGGCTCCGGCTATTTTCCCCACTCAGGAGCAGTTGGATGCTTTTTCCGGGCGTTTGGCCGTAGGTTCCATTTTTGACTTTGGGGAGAGTATTTCTAGCAATTACGCGCGGGTGCACGTGATTGATGATTTGGTCATGTTTGCTGCCGCCTGTGCCGACAGCGGTGTTTTGGACAAGGCGGATATCAAAGCATTCGCTACTTTGCGTGGAATCATTCCGTCTCCCGCCGTGTGTTGCATACATGTGGATGTATTCATGAGAATCATCAGCATATTGAAAGCTGTATGGAATGCTTACTCGTCCGATTACCAGGTTGCGCGTACGGGATACCAGCGGCGGGTTGCCGGTTATCTGCTGGAGCGACTGCATAGTTTTTTATTGTGCAAGTGGCTTATGGACAATAGTGAGCCCCATATACAAATTTGGCAGCGCTATGTAGTAACTGAAGTGAAATAATTTAAAGCGACAACAGATATGTCTTCTTCAGTGCGAAAAATTTTAATTGATGCGGTATTTTTCCAATACAACCGCTCCGGCATTGCCCGTGTCTGGCACTCCTTGCTGTTGGAGTGGGTACAAGATGGATTCGCCGTACAGTTATTGGTGTTGGACCGCCAAAATACAGCGCCGCGCATTCCCGGCATTGCTTACCGCAACATTCCCTCCCACAACTACGCCGCACCAGATGCTGATCGGGCACTGCTGCAACAAGTGTGCGACGAAGAGGGCGCCAGCTTGTTTGTGTCCAGCTACTACACGACACCGATTTCGACGCCGTCGGTATTCATGGTCTACGACATGATTCCTGAGGTCCTGAACTGGGACACGGCGACCAAAGCCATTTGGGTGGAAAAGCATGCTGGCATTCGCCATGCCAGTGCCTATATAGCCATATCGCAAAACACGGCGAATGATCTGTGCCGTTTTTTCCCAGCCATCCGTCCAGAGCAGGTGACGGTGGCCCATTGCGGAGTGGACTTCAAGGCCCCGGAGCCTGAACAGCTTGCGTTATTCAAGGCACAGCACGCCATCGAGAAACCCTATTTCTTGCTAGTGGGTAGCCGTGGTGCCTACAAGAATGCCCATTTGTTCTTCCAGGCGTTTGCCACTCTGGGTGAACTACGGGGCCAATATGCGATTGTTTGTACTGGTCCCTGGTCGGCGCTGGAGCCCGAGTTCAGCATCCATGTGGGCGACGCCAGTGTGCACATGATTGAGGTGGACGATGCAAGCTTGCAATGCGCTTACAGCGGAGCCATTGCCTTGGTCTACCCCTCACTGTACGAAGGCTTTGGTATGCCGATTACCGAGGCCATGGCTTGTGCCTGCCCGGTCATCACTTGTCCTACGGGCTCTATACCGGAGGTCGCTGCCGACGGCGTGCTGTATGTGGATCCCACGGACGTGGCGGCCATGGCGAATGCTTTGTACCAGGTGCAGGGGCCAGTCATGCGTGCTGTGCTGATTGCCAAAGGTTTGCAGCGCGCTGCGCAGTTCTCCTGGGGGAAAATGGCCTTAGAGGTCAAAACTGCCTTGTTGCAGGTGGATCTGTCCGCGCAAGCACCGCGTCCAAGCACTGTGGTGCAACACGCAACGTATAAGAAACCGGGGGCCAATATGCTGTCTGAAATCATTCCAGCCGAGATCATCAACGACGATTTTTACAAGGTGCTGAATGCACTGGCCAGTCGCGACGATTTGAAGAGTTTTCTGGAGATCGGATCTTCCAGTGGTGCGGGTAGCACCCATGCATTTGTCTCTGCTCTGCGTAATCGCGTTGATGCGCAGAGCACGCGGCTGTACTGTATGGAACTGAGTACCGAGCGCTTTACCGCTTTGCGCAATGCCTATGCGGACTGTGACTTCGTCAAGGTCTATAACCAGTCTTCCGCTGCATTGGATGAGTTTCCATCAGAGCAGGAAGTGGCGTTTTTCTACGCCAGCACGCGGACGACCTTGAACGCCTACCCCCTTGAGCAGGTGTTATCTTGGTTGCGGCAGGATATTGCGTATATGCGCGCTGCGGGTCTGACACACAACGGTATAGAACTGATCAAAAAAGAAAACCAGATTGTTGACTTTGATATGGTGTTGATCGACGGCTCAGAATTCACCGGGGAGGCCGAGCTGTACCACTGCATGGGTGCGCGCGTCATTGCATTGGATGACGTGAACTCACACAAATGCTTCAATGCCTACCGCATATTGACCAACCATGTCGCCTATGCGCTGACCCACCAGAATATGGAGTTGCGAAACGGCTTCGCGGTATTTGAGCGCAGGTTCTGAGGTCTGCGCGCGCACTACCGTTTCACAAATACGGCGAAGCCATTTGAGACTTCGGCGTCTGCAAATACGAGTTGGTAACTGGGGTCTCGCACCAGCTGTTGCAGGCTGTGGTGGTTTTTAAAGGTTTGTGTGCAGGCCAGAAGGATGATCTTGCATCCATATAGCTGTTGCAGTTCTGCAAAGCCGGTGAATTCACGGCCATCAATCAGTACCATGTCGAACTGCTCTAAGCCCAGCTTTCCCAGCAGTGTCTGTATGCCATTGGGCTCCAAGGACGTGGCTTCCATCTCGGCCCTGTCCTGCCGCAACCAGTCCAGCACGTTGGCTAGCGGGTAGTCCCTCAACTTTCCGCTAGTTGTTGCGTAAAACTGGCTTACATCCGCAGCCGAGGGGAAGGCTTCCAGCGGTACCGTGCTGGCGTGGTGGCAATGGACAAAATTCTTCTGTCCGTAGCGTTGCTGCATGGCTGTGCAGGGCGTGTGGGCACTCTCCATGCAGTGCAGCTGCGGATGGACGGGATTGTTTCCCAACTGCTCTACCAGTACCTCCAGTTGCGGACTGTTGGTGGCGCCCACCGCCAGCACATGCCGTATGTCGGTACGCGCTGCGAGTAACGCGATGAGTGCAGGTAGAGCTTTGCTCTGGGGCGGGGTCGTCAGGCCGCCTTGTATATATTGCATTTCTGCACGCAGGCTGGCGGCGTGGGGTGTTGCTCCAATGGCCTCGGCAATCTGTATCTGGAATGCCGCACACTGCAGGGCTTCCGTAGGGTTGGGGTAGATGTGCTGATGACCCCGGTAGCTTTCTTCCGCTGTTGCGTGCGCCAGGTCGAGCTTGGATTGCACGCCCCCCAGCAGCCCCAGGCAATGGCCTTTCCAGGGCAGGCCATTGCGTGCGAACCATGCTTGGGTGCCGCGCACCATCTGGCGGTTGATTTCGAAGGGGTTGATAACGTGCCGAAAGCTTTCGCGAATGCTTCCGTGTGCCTTTGGGGCTGCCAGCAAGCCTTGGATATGTGCCACTAGTGCATGGGCTTTGGGTTCTGAGCGGGAGATGCACCCCGGCAGCTGTAGCGAGAGGTCCTGCAGCGGCCCGCGTATGTCTTCGCACACCAGCACCGGTACATCGTTCAATAGTGCTTCCATGACCGAGTTGGATATGCCCTCGGTAGTGGATGTATGTACCAAAAGGCGCGCGCGGGCCAGGTAGGCAGAGACCACGCTGTTATTCGCCCCAATAGGGCGGCCATCGATGACGATGCGCCCATCGATACGCATTAGCGCATAGGGGTCGAACGGGTAGTGAAAGTATTCAATCGACTTGCCCGCCTTGCGCACCACCTCGAAAAACGACTCCAGCAGCTGTGGGTTGGAACCTAGCGACTGGGCGAACAGGTAAGCCGTGACGTTTGCCGCCAGCAGGGACTCGATCAGCAACTGCCCGCGCTTGAGCGCCACAGGCGAGAAGACGGACACCACATCTACGGTCTTTAGTGCTGCAGGTACGTTACCAGTGAATGGCAGACCTGCGTTATGCAAGCCGTAAGGCAATTCCTGCGTCAGGGTGCGCAGGAATCGGGCGCCCACGCCCTCGAAGCGCTCAATCACCTTGTCCGGATACTGCTGTCGAGCCTGGGCCACGGTGGCTGGGTGCGCGAACATGGCACCGATGCAGCGCGGCTGGGGTAGCCAGTCCACAATGTCCTGGTAGCCATTGGCGGCAGTCAGCACATAGTAGTTTTGCTCCTCAAACAGGCGCACACGTTCTGCGGTGGGTCTCCAGTCGCCCTGGCACAGCACCAGGATGCCGGGGCTGTCCTCGCAGCGCTCTTTAAATATCTGGGCGTCTTGCAGGGTGGCGTTGGCCATCAACCGGTCTTTCGTGTGAGCAGTTTGCGAAAGTCTGCGTAGCCCATGGGGTCCAGCAGCCGGGCGGTGCGGCCCTCTAGCTTCTGAGTCCAGTAGTGGCGAAATAGAGGCGAGAAGTCGAATTTGCGTTCTGCCAGTGTTTGGAAGTAACGCATCAGCGTGTCACGGTGGACTTCCTGCCAGTCCTCTACCACCAGCACTGGCAGTTCCGTAAACAGGTTGGACATGGCATTTCTTTTGACGATGGGAATGCAACCCAGCAGAATCGCCTCCCAGGTACGGTGGCAGTCCATGCCCGCGCCTTCAGGGCTGACGACGAACATGCATTCCGCTTGCCGTAGCCAGGTGCTGTTGCGTGGCACGGCATTGGCCTCGAAGAAGCACACCGACTTGTCCACCTTGTCAAAGCACTCCTGCCTGTCTCCACGTCCCATCGCGAAATGCCAGTTGCAATAAGCCGTCAGGTAGCGCAGATGGAAGTCAGGCGACGCGGCCAGCGTGTTGAGCAATGCGTTTTCCTGCGCCATCGGCGAGATGGCCGTAATGCCCCACATGCCGGGGCGCTCCCACATGGTGTGGTAGTCCATGCCAATGGGAAGCAGGGACAGCTTCGGGTGCTGGCTCACCAGGTTCTGCGCATGCCAGGCCAGCAAGTAGTCGCTGGCCAGCAATGTAGCTATGGCCGGGTGGGCCAGCAGGGCATCGTTGATGGGCACATCGCTGTCACCACTGACCAGTACGAACGGGCTGCTAATCTGCGGTAACAGTTGCACGGCAAAGTTCAGCAGGGCGTCCGTACAGACATAGATGGAGCCACCCGGCCGGTGGTTCTGCAGCAGTTCGGGCTCCAGGCCGGGGTGGCTGGAGACCGGCTTGGCGTGGTGGCTGCCGCAAGACTTCAGCATGCCCCGGCTAGACACAAAAGTCGTGAGCTGTTCCATGCGTGTCCGGTCTTTAGGCGAGCTGTGCGAAATAGGCGATGGTCTTTTGCAGTCCTTCGTTTAGCGGAATGGTGGGCGACCAGTCCAGCATCTGGCGGGCCAGCGTGAGGTCGGGTTTGCGCTGGCGCGGGTCGTCTGCGGGCATGGGGAGGTGGACGATCTTGGATGTGGTGCCTGTCAGGGCGATGACTTGCTCGGCCAGTTCGCGCATGCTGAACTCTCCGGGGTTGCCAATGTTTACCGGGCCGGTGAATTCGTCCGGGCTGTCCATCATGCGGATCATGGCTTCCAGCAAGTCGTCTACATAGCAGAAGCTGCGCGTCTGGCCACCGTCGCCATACAACGTGATGTCCTTGCCCTGCAGGGCTTGCATGATGAAGTTGCTGACCACACGGCCATCGTCCGGGTGCATGCGGGGGCCGTAGGTATTGAAGATGCGCACCACCTTGATACGCAGTTGGTGCTGGCGGTGGTAGTCGAAGAACAGGGTTTCCGCACAGCGTTTGCCTTCGTCGTAGCAACTGCGGATGCCTATCGGGTTCACCCGGCCCCAGTACGACTCCTGCTGCGGATGCACTTCGGGGTCGCCATACACCTCGGAGGTGGAGGCCTGCAGAATCTTGGCCTTGCAGCGCTTGGCCAGGCCCAGCATATTGATGGCGCCGTGCACACTGGTCTTGGTGGTCTGCACCGGGTCGTGCTGGTAATGCACCGGGCTGGCGGGGCAGGCCAGGTTGTAAATTTCGTCAACTTCAACGTACAGCGGAAACGTCACATCGTGGCGCATCAGTTCGAAATTGCTCTTGTTCAGCAAGTGGGCCACATTGCTCTTGCTGCCGGTGTAGAAGTTGTCCACACACAGCACATCGTCGCCGCGCGCCACCAGGCGGTCACACAGATGGCTGCCCAGGAAGCCTGCGCCACCGGTGACCAAAATTCTCTTTTTCGACTTCTCACGCATGGCGTCTCCTTGATTCATGTCGGTATTGCAGGCGAAATATGCTGCATCTACAACGATCATAAGGCTGCATGTAGGTGTCAAACGGCGCAAAAGCACGTGTCAACGCCCTTGTCAATGCGTTACCCGCGCTGATTTTTATTACATCGGCTTTACCGAGCCTGCACCGGGCAGACAGTTTGGGACGCTTCAATGGCGTTGTGCAGGTGCTACCGGTCTTTGTGTCCGGTACGCAATCCGTTTTTCAGCATCTCCCGCTGCCTGTGCGAGCGGGCATGCGGAGTCCGCTGGGCGCAGTGCGCGCGGCGGCTCCATCACCAAGGAATAGGTATGAAATTGAATACTGTTTTTGCCACCCTGGCGCCGCTGGGCCTGGTTCTGGCCATGCCTCTGGCCCATGCGGCCGACCCATCGGGCGATGTGTACGTGGGCGGTGGCTTGTCCATGAGTCGCGCATCGGGTCTAGGCGGAAAGATCGATTCGGCGCTGGCCAACCAAGGTGTGGCCAGTAGCAGCTCTGCCGATAGCAGCAGTACCAACCCGAATTTCCGCCTGGGCTACCGCGTGAGTCCGAACGTGGCCGTGGAAGCCAGCTACGACCGGGTGGGCAAGATGGACGTGCAGTCCGCCATATCGTCGCCCTCGGCAGACAGCGCGGCGGGCTCCTGGAAAGCCCATGGCCTGGGCCTGCACGTGCTGGGCATTGCGCCGATAGACAACAAGTGGTCGCTCTATGGCCGCCTCGGGGTTGAGCGCTGGAAGACCAATTTGGACCTTTCCTCCACCAGCGGTTCCACCAACTATTCAGGCAGTAGCACGCACACCTCGCTGGCCCTGGGCGCAGGCGCGGCCTATGCCATCACGCCGAATGTGGATGCCACGGCCGAGCTGGTGCATTACACCCATGTGGGGGACGACACCAACACCGGCCGTACAGGCCTGAACCAGTTCAACCTGGGCCTGCGCTACCACTTTATGTGATGTCTGCCCGTGGTGGCTGGATGTGTGGTGTGATCACCTGCGCCAGCCAGTCCATCACGGTGCGTACGCGCTTGGACAGGTTGCGCCTATGGGTGTAAAGCAGCGTCAGCGGCATCGGGCGCGGCACGAAGTCGGGTAACACTTCCACCAGCGTGCCCCGGCTCAGCAGTGTCTTGAGCCCCGTGTCTGGTACCTGTATCAGCCCTAGGCCGGCCAGGCAGGCGGCGGTATAGGCCTCGGTATTGTTGACGGTCACGGCGCCGGCCATCGGCAGGTAGTGGTCTTGCGCACCGATGGAGTATTCAAAACCCAGGGGCTTGGTGCCCAGTGTGCTGGCGTAATGCACTAATTGGTGCCCGGCCAGGTCTTCCAGTGATTCCGGATAGCCATAGCGCTGCAGATAAGCCGGGCTGGCGCAGTTGCGCATGCGCATGGCGCCCAGTGGCCGGGCTACCAGGCTGGGGTCCAGCACGGGGCCACCCCGCAGCACGCAGTCAAAGCCTTCGCGCACCAGATCCACCCGGCGCTCGGTACTGCTCAGCTCCACCTCCAACAGAGGGTGGGCTTGTAGCAGCTCGGGCAGGCGGGGGATAACGATATCGCGCGCCATGCCGGTGGCCATGTCCACCCGTACCCGCCCGCGCAGGGCCTGCACGCCAGGTTGCTGGAACATGGTCTGCAGGTCCTCCATGTCGGCCAGCAGGTCTTTGCTGCGCTCGTAGAAGGTTTGGCCGTCTTGCGTCAGCTGCACCCGGCGCGTGGTGCGGTGCAGCAGGCGTGTGCCCAACTGGTTTTCCAGCTGCTGCACCGCCGTGGAAACGCTGGCTTTGGGCAGACCCAGGGCCTCGGCGGCCTGGGTAAAGCTGGCCAGTTCCGCCACCCGGGTAAAGACGTGCATGCGGTCTATAGGGTTCATTGTTCAATTATCGCGAACAAACAAATCATATTTTTGATATTTATCTGGGTTGAGGCGATCAATAGACTTGCACCCATCTTTAACCACTCTGAACGGACACAGCATGCCATCCTCTACCAATACCCCTATCGCCATTGTTACCGGCGGCAGCCGTGGCCTGGGTAAAAACGCCGCACTGCACATCGCCCAAACCGGCAGCGATGTCATCCTGACCTACCGCAGCCAGGCTGCCGAAGCCGCTGCCGTAGTAACTGAAATCCAGGCCCTGGGCCGGCGCGCTGTCGCCCTGCAACTGGACGTTGGCGACAGCAGCAGCTTTGCCGCTTTTGCGGCGTCGGTGAAGCAGGTGCTGGGCGAACAGTGGCAGCGCGAAAACTTCAACTTCCTGGTCAACAACGCCGGTGTGGGCATCCACGCCAGCCTGATGGAGACCACCGAGGCCCAGTTCGACACGCTGGTCAATATCCATCTCAAAGGTGTTTTCTTCCTGACGCAAAAGCTGCTGCCGCTGATGGCCGACGGTGGCCGCATCGTGAATGTCTCTTCCGGCCTGGCCCGGTTCGCACTGCCCGGCTATGCCGCGTATGGCGCGATGAAGGGCGGCATTGAGGTGCTGACCCGCTACATGGCCAAGGAGCTGGGCCCGCGCGGCATCGCGGTGAATGTGGTGGCGCCGGGCGCTATCGAGACCGATTTCGGTGGCGGTGCGGTGCGTGACAACGCGCAACTGAATGCTTTTGTGGCGTCGCAAACCGCGCTGGGCCGCGTGGGCGTGCCAGACGATATTGGCGGTGTTATCGCCTCTTTGCTGACGCCGGCCAACCGCTGGGTCAACGCGCAGCGTATCGAGGCCTCTGGCGGCATGTTCCTGTAAAGCGGCTTCAGGCCGGCCGCGCCTGCGAGGGGGCGCCGCTCAGCCCCAGCTGGTGCCAAGCCCGGCGCAGCTGCGTGTCAGAACTGAAACCCGCCAGCTCTGCTGCCTGGTTCACGCTGTGGCCGGACTGCAGCGCTGTTTGGGCCACCGCCAGACGGATGCGGCGCAGGTACTGCAGCGGCGCGATCTGCGTGTATTCCACGAACAGACGCGTCAGATGCCGTGGCGAGGTATGGGCGATCTCGGCCATGCGCGGCACCGTCCAGCCGTGGCGCGGGTCCAGGCTCACAGCGTCTTGCACCCGGTGCAGGGCAGGGTGCATATGGTTGCGGTAGCTCAAGAAGGGCGATAGCTCGGGGTCGTGCGGCCCGCGCCGCAGCGCCACCACCATGGTCTGTGCCACCTGGGCGGCGATCGGCTCGCCGCAGGTATCGGCTATGCGCTGCAGCACCAGGTCGATGCCGGTGGTCACACCTGCGCTGCTGTACACCGGCGCGTCTTCCACAAACACCCGGTTGGCCACCACCTCGCAGTGCGGCTCCACGCTGCGCAGCTCGTCCAGATGCTGGTGGTGCGTGGTCACGCGTCTACCGGCTAGCAGGCCCGCGTGGGCGGCCAGCAGGGTGCCGGCGCACACGGTGACCAGTTCCAACTGCTGCCGCTGCGGGCGCAGGCCGCGCAACCAGTGCAGCACAGTGCGGGCCGGTGCGTTGTCCACGGCGATGGTGCTGCCAGGCAGGCCGACCAGCACTACCCAGCTGGGCGCGGGAAGTACGGATGGCAGTGGCTGCAGACCGGTCAGCAGGGCGCCGACGGAAGACACGTTGTCCGCCTCCGGCCCGACGAACTGCAAGGCAAAGCGCTCGGGCTGGCCCTGGGCCCGCAGGCACTGGTTGGCAATGCGCAGCGCCTCGGCCGGGCCGGCCCAGTCGAGTATCAGGCTGTTCGGCATCAGCACGAATAGCACCTGGATCATTGCTGGGGCTGCCACGCGTAGTCCATTTGGCGGGCGGTGCGCACTGCCAGGTCATGGCTGGCCAGCTTGCCCACCAGGTGCAGGCACATGTCGATGCCAGCGCTGATGCCGGCCGATGTAATGGTGCGTCCGCAATCCACCCAACGCGGGCCGCTTTGCACGTCCAGCGCTGGGAACAGGCGCTGCAGATCGGCCACGTCTTCCCAATGCGTGGTGACCGGGCCGCCTTGGATCACGCCGCTCTGCGCCAGCAGAAAGGCGCCGGTGCAAACCGAGGCCACCGTGCTGGCCGTGCCTGCGGTGGCGGCGATCCAGTCAATCGTCGGCTTGCAGGCCATGGCCGCATCGACCACCCCGCCGGGGATGACTAGCAGGTCGGTTGCGGTGCAGCTGTTGAAGGTGGCGTCGGGAATTATGCGTAATCCGGCTCTGGCGCAGACAGTATCTGCACTGCGTGCTACGCATTGTGTAGCAAACAGCGGTGCGTCGTGGGGATGGCTGCGGGCGTGGGCACGGCTGGCGGTGGTGAACACCTCGTAGGGGCCGGCGAAGTCCAGCGCCTCCACATTGTCAAACACCAGGATGGCGACTTGGATGCTCATGCTGCGGCCCCGGCCAGGGCTTGTTCTACTGTGCAGATGCGGGCGAAGCGATCGGTCAGCACGGCGGCGGTGCGGGCCTTGATGTCGGCGGCGGCCAGTACCGAGCCGTCCAGGTGCTGCATGTCCCAGGTCAGCGTGGCGTCCAGGCAGTAGTCCACCGTCCAGCCCAGGTCGGACGCATGGCGGGTGGTGGTTTCGCAGCATTGTTCGGTGCGGATGCCGCTGATGATCAGCTTGCCGATGCCGTTCTGTGTCAGCCAGACCTGCAGCCCGGTGTCGATCAGCGCGCTATGGCGGCTTTTGGTGAAGGTGGCAGCGGCTTCAAACGCGGCCAGCCCGGCGATCGGCTGGATATGGCCAGACTCGACAGCGAAGGCGTTGTCGGCCGTTTGGGGGCCCGCCACATGGAAGATGCGCACGATGGGAATGCCACGGGCCACGCAGCCGTCGATCAGGGCGTTCTGCTCTGCCAGGTAGCCGGGCAGGGTGGCCGGCGTAAAGTAGGGGCGGTGCCGGAAGGATTCCTGGGCATCGATCAGAATGAGACAGGTTTTCATGGTGTGCTTCTTTCAAATGGGTTGCTGTGTGCGTACTATTTTTGTGCGACAGCGCATGGAAAGCCATTTAAAGTGCGACCAGTATCGATCATTTTGAGACATTACACCTGTGTGTCGTGCCTGGCTGCAGGATGGATGGTTCAAAATGCCGTATGGACTCTTTACCGACCTCTACCGACAGCCCGCAGCCCCAGCGCTGCTTCTGGTGCGACAGCTCCGAGATCTACCGCAACTACCATGACCGCGAATGGGGCTTCCCTGTAGGCAACGACACCCGGCTGTTTGAAAAGATCTGCCTGGAAGGCTTCCAGTCGGGTCTGAGCTGGCTCACCATCCTGCGCAAGCGCGAGAGCTTCCGTACCGGCTTTGCCGGGTTTGACATCGCCACCGTGGCGCGTTTCGGCCCGAAAGATGTAGAGCGCCTGCTGGGTGACGCTGGCATCGTGCGCCACCGCGGCAAGATCGAGGCCGCCATCAACAACGCCCAGTGCGCCGAGAAGTTGCTGGAGAAAGAAGCTTCGCTGGCCAGCTACTTCTGGCGCTTCGAGCCCAGCGCTGCGTCACGCCCCAGCCGCCTGACAGTAGACGCATTGCGTGCCATGGGCCAGTCGCCCGAGTCGGTGGCGCTGTCCAAGGAGCTCAAGCGTCAGGGCTGGAAGTTCGTCGGCCCCACCACCGTCTACGCCTTCATGCAGGCCATGGGCCTGGTCAACGACCACCAGGAAGGCTGCCACGTGCGCCAGGCCGCACTGGATGCGCGCAAGGCTTTCAAGCTCGCCTAAGCTTTCCTGTCGCCCATGAAAAAACCCCGCAGAGTTCGCACTCTGCGGGGTTTTTTATGGTCTTTTTCGACGTGTGTCGAATGGGACGAATTTCGTTGCGCAACGGGTCGTCCGCTAGGCGCCAAGTCGCAGACAGTGGCATCGCCACGGCAAGACTTGGTAACGACGCGGGCGGCCCGTTTCGCGGCGAAATTACATGCCCATGTCGCCCATGCCGCCCATTCCGCCCATACCACCAGGCATGCCGCCGCCAGCACCAGCTTCGTCTTTTGGAGACTCAGCGATCATGGCTTCGGTCGTCAGCATCAGGGATGCGACGGAGGCTGCGTTTTGCAGAGCGGTACGGGTCACCTTCGTTGGGTCCAGGATACCCATTTCGATCATGTCGCCGTATTCGCCGTTGGCGGCGTTGTAGCCGAAGTTGCCCTTGCCGGCCAACACAGCTGCGACGACCACGGAGGCTTCTTCGCCAGCGTTGAACACGATTTCGCGCAGAGGCGCTTCGATGGCCTTCAACACCAGCTTGATGCCGGCGTCTTGGTCGGCGTTAGCGCCTTCAATCTTGCCAGCAGCTTGCTTGGCACGCAGCAGAGCCACGCCGCCGCCAGCCACAATGCCTTCTTCCACAGCAGCGCGGGTAGCGTGCAGGGCGTCTTCAACGCGGGCCTTCTTTTCCTTCATTTCGATTTCGGTGGTCGCGCCAACCTTGATCACGGCAACACCGCCAGCCAGCTTGGCCACGCGTTCTTGCAGTTTTTCACGGTCGTAGTCGCTGGTCGCTTCTTCGATTTGAACGCGCACTTGCTTGACGCGGGCTTCGATGTCGGCAGCTGCACCGGCGCCATCAATGATGGTGGTGTTTTCTTTGCCCACTTCGATGCGCTTGGCTTGGCCGAGGTCAGCCAGGGTGACCTTTTCCAGGGTCAGGCCGACTTCTTCAGCGATAACCTTGCCGCCGGTCAGGATGGCGATGTCTTCCAGCATGGCCTTGCGGCGGTCGCCGAAGCCAGGAGCCTTCACAGCCACAACCTTCAGGATGCCACGGATGGTGTTGACCACCAGGGTCGCCAGTGCTTCGCCATCGACTTCTTCAGCGATGATCAGCAGAGGACGGCCAGACTTGGCAACTTGTTCCAGGGTAGGCAGCAGGTCACGGATGTTGCTGATCTTCTTGTCGAACAACAGAACAAACGGGTTGTCCAGCAAAGCGGCTTGCTTTTCTGGGTTGTTGATGAAGTAGGGCGACAGGTAGCCGCGGTCGAATTGCATGCCTTCAACCACGTCCAGCTCGTTGGCCAGCGACTTGCCGTCTTCCACGGTGATCACGCCTTCCTTGCCGACCTTGTCCATGGCGCTGGCGATGATGTCACCAATGCTGGAGTCAGAGTTGGCGGAAATGGAGCCGACTTGGGCGATTTCCTTGGAGGTGGTGGTGGGCTTGGAAGCCTTCTTCAGCTCTTCCACCAGGGCTGCCACAGCCTTGTCGATACCGCGCTTCAGGTCCATCGGGTTCATGCCGGCGGCCACGTACTTCATGCCTTCGCGGATGATGGCTTGTGCCAGCACGGTTGCGGTGGTGGTGCCGTCACCAGCCAGGTCGGAGGTCTTGGAAGCAACTTCCTTGACCATCTGCGCACCCATGTTTTGCAGCTTGTCTTTCAGTTCGATTTCCTTGGCCACGGACACACCGTCCTTGGTCACGGTAGGGGCGCCGAACGAACGCTCCAGAACCACGTTACGGCCTTTAGGGCCCAGGGTCACCTTGACTGCGTTAGCCAGGATGTTTACGCCTTCAACCATGCGTGCGCGGGCTTCGCCGCCGAAAACTACGTCTTTTGCTGCCATGAGAATTTCTCCGGATTCAATTAATTAAGGGGACGGTGAAAGGCGAGAAATTACTTCTCGACGACTGCGAACAGGTCGTCTTCCTTCATCACCAGCAGTTCGTCGCCAGACACCTTGACGGTTTGGCCGCTGTACTTGCCGAACAGAACGCGGTCGCCGACCTTGACGGTCAGGGCGGAGATTTCACCCTTGTCGTTCTTCTTGCCTGGGCCTACAGCCAGCACTTCGCCTTGATCTGGCTTTTCAGCAGCAGAGTCAGGAATCACGATGCCGGAAGCGGTCTTGGTTTCGCTGTCAATACGCTTAACGATCACGCGATCGCCGAGGGGACGTAGGTTCATGGAATCTCCTAAAGATGAAATGTTGCAAAAAGGGGATGAAGCAAAAGTGTTAGCACTCATTGCCTTCGAGTGCTAATGATAAGGGCTTCTTGTGTCAATTCAAGGTCAGAGGCTGCAAATTTGGAAAATTGGTTGCGGATGGGCAGGGCACAGCCTGTGAAATGCGTATCGGGGCGGGTGTCGGTTTCCGCGACCCCCCTTGTTTCAGATTGAAAAACGTGCAATGAAATCACTCACGGTTACGACGCGACATCGTGCGTCCTTTGCCACGTGGCTTACACCGCCCAGTCTGACTCCGGCAGTTTCATGCCGCAGTCAGCAACTGCTCCACCATCGGTTGAAGTTCAGACCACGGCAAAGTCTCGCCGTGTGAGGCCCCCGAAGAACTTGTCTGCTTGGCCGCGGAACTGCTAAATACGGCCAGCCTGGCATACGGAGAAGATCGACGTGCATGGTGCTTGAGTGCGCCCAACATGTCTACGGCCAGCATGGCATCAATGAGCACTATGTCCACCTGCTCGGTCAGCAGCGTGAATACCGCGTCGGTTGCACTCGACACGTCGAGGACGCGACTTGCGGGTGCCAGCGCGGCGCACCATTGACGAACCTGGTCCCGGTACAGCCCCGATTCGAATACGGTCAGGATGCATAGTGGATGCAGGTTCGGTGCATCACCGCGTGGCCTGTTCAGCCGGTTGTACACAACGCTCTTCCTTCCATTGAATCGCCTGATACCACTAGTTCGCCCCATGAACCGGCAAGATGTTCTTGGGCGGAGTTTCGGTGATGCGCCGGCCACCGGGTTTGATTTGGGTCAATACTTTTGTCAGCGTCTGACATCCTGTTAGTAAGCCCAATCCAGGATAGACATCCGGCCAGTAGACTGAACGTAATCTGAACTTCCATCGGGGGGATCAATAAAATGCTCTGAAGCTCGTTGCCTTCAAGAGCGCGTACTAAGCACTGCTGTTCTTCGGCTTCGATGTCTTCGGCAATGCAGCACAGATTCAGCCGGTACGCCACCTCCCCGATCAGCCGCGCGATCTCGCAGGTGCTTGGGTTCACGGCGATGCCGGAGACGAATCGGCGAGCAATCTTGAGGGTCGGGATCGAAAGGCACCGCAGGCAGACCAGCGAAGAATAGCCAGTGCTCAAAGGTAGGCTGGGTTTGCGAAACGCCCGCCGCAACGGTATGGCCATGCGGTCGATCAGCGGTGTCTCCATCAACTTGAATCCGATCAGATCGCATGAAACCTGATGCCGATCCATTGCCATGGCCAAATATCGCGTGCGACGGTCGCGGCGGAGCTTCAGCGATGAAAAATGGAGCGCGAGCACCATCCTTGTTGTCAATGAATCCCGCATCGCCTGTGGTGTGGCGCTGACCCAGCCCCAACTGAATTGCGCAGCTTCGTTGGCACTTGTCGTCTCCTCACATGCGTGCATGATTTTTCCTTGAGTGAGATCCAGTACAACCCCTGTCGCGGCCAGCGGCTCTGGGGTCAGATCGAACTGTAGGAAAAGCGAATGCGAACGTCTGTGGGGAGTTTTTGACCGATAGCGTACGGTCAAGTGCGACAGTTGCGTGGTCTCAACTGCCGCTAGGTGTCCGCGCCCACCAATTTGTGCCGCATCGCCAGCCGCACCAGGGCGGTGACGTTGGATACGCCAAGCTTGTTCATCAGCCGGCTTCGGTAGGTATCTACCGTCTTGGACGACAGGTGCAGTTCGCGGCCGATGACAGTGCTAGATTGTCCTTGCACCACCATCACCACTATTTGACGCTCGCGCGGTGACAGCGCTACGAACGGATCCTCATCCTGGTTGCCCGTGAGGGCCTGCGCCACCAGATCGGCTACATCCTGCCCTAGATATCGCTTACCTTGCAGCACAACCTCGATGGCTCGCAGCACTTCGCTTGATGCTGCACCCTTGAGTACATAGCCAACCGCGCCCATGCGCAATGCCTCGGTCACATGCTGGGGCTGGGCCGACATGGTGAGCACCACGGTCTTCACATTGGCATTGCGCCGCTGCAGCTCCACCAGCACTTCGAAGCCTGAACGGCTGCCGAGGCTCAGATCAAGCAACAGCACCTGGGGCATTTGACGGAGGATTTCTGAAATGGCCACCGTGGGGTCGGCGGTTTCGCCGACCACCTCATGGCCGGCCACTTCCAATACGGCGCGCAGGCCCTCGCGCACCATCAAATGGTCGTCTACCAGATATAGCGTGCTCATGACGAAGGCTCCCATTCCAATCGAACGACCGTGCCACTGCCAGGGCCGGCGCCAAAGCCTGAGTTGATGGTGAACCTGGCGCCGATGGCCAGCGCACGTTCACGCATGCCCACCACGCCGAGATGGCCCGGTCGTACGCCTTGTGCTTCCAGCGGCCAGCCGCGGCCGTCATCGATCACTTCCACGCGCATGTGCCGCTCGGCCCCGGTCAGCACCACCCGCACCAGGCTGGCCTGCGCATGCTGAATGGCGTTGGCCATGGCTTCGCGCACTACCATGAAGGCCGCGTATTCGATGTCGGCGGGCCAGCGCAATGCGGAGATTTCTGGATCCACTTCCAGCAGCAGGTCCACCCCAACCGCGAGGCGATCGCGCGCCTGCAGCTCGTTGTCCAGCGCCGCGGCCAGGCCATCGTCGTCCAGCAGTGGCGGCCGCAGATCTACCAGCACTTGGCGTACTTCACGAATGGCCTGGTCGATGAGACCGCTGACACGCAGCGCCCCAGGCCCGGCCATGCTTACATCGGCCTGCCTGGCCGCGGCCGCATCGAAGCTCAGCCGGATGGCGGTGAGGGTCTGGCCCAGTTGGTCGTGCAGGGCTTGCGCGAGTCTGCGGGTGGTGACCTTTTCCTGATTCATGAGTTGCTGCGCCAGATCGGAAAGCTCGGTCTGGTAGCGCAGCAGCGCGGCCTCGGCCCGGGCGCGCTGGGTCACGTCGCGCAGGATCGCCGTCAGGGTCAGGCGGCCATTGACTGTGGCGCGTGAGATGGAAGCCTCCAACTCCAGTTCCTCACCATCCGCCCGGATGCCCTTGACCCGCCCGGCCCCCATGGCGCGGCGCGTCACCTGGGAGTCGACAAAACCCTGGAAGTCGCCCCCGTGCCTCTCGCGGTAGCGCGCGGGTATCAACGCGTCCAGGGGCGAGCCCTGCATGCTCGCCGCCGTACGGCCGAAAATGCGTTCCGCGGCGGGGTTGAACAGCACGATGCGTCCGTCCTCGTCGCAGCTGACCACAGCGTCGCTTGCGGCGTCGATCACGGCGGCCAGCGTCACTTGCTGCTCACGCAGGCGCTGCTCGGCCTGCACCCGCTCGGTCACGTCGCGCAAGATGACGGTGAAAAGCTTGTGCCCCCCTACATCGACCTGGGAAATCGAGGCTTCGATGGGGAATTCTTCACCGTCCATGCGCAGGCCGCTGATGGCGCCGGTGCCACCCATGCGCCGTGTAGTGATGCCCTTCTCGCCGAACGACTGGACATAGGCGTCGTGGTGGGCGCGATAACGCACGGGAATGAACTTCGTGATGGGCTGCCCCAGGGCGTCTGCCGCTGCGCAGCGGAACAGCCGCTCGGCCGCCTTGTTGAACAGCACGATGCGCTGCGCGTCGTCAATGGTCACGATGCCGTCCATCGCCGACTCGAACAGCGCCGCCAGCCGTGTTTCGCTGTCGGCCAGGTTTTGCACGGCGTCACCGGGTGTCGGGAGTCCTGCTGCCTCCAGGGAGGATTGGGTCGTTTCTATTCTGGACATGGCGACATTCTGGCGCAGGCACTGGCCCGGCGGAAGCCATGGTAGCGGACTACGTGCTTCACATTGCAGATGTTTCTGCTCGAAAGCCGCCATACCTCCCGTCAGCCGCCATCAAGAACTCCCTACAGCCAACCAACCCTGGGCTGCCTAAAGTTGCTCATCGCCCGTTTACAAGGAACCGCAATGAACACATCAACTGCCGTAGACTGCTCTAAGTGCAAGCTTCAGTCACTTTGCATGCCTGTCGACCTGGACGCATCCCAGCGCGACCGCATCGGCGATCTGGTGTCCAAGCGCATCCGTATCAAGCGTGGGGAGTCGTTGTACGGCGATGGTGATCCCTTCGTGTCGATCTACACCGTACGAACGGGCTTTTTCAAGACTACTATTTCTAATGAAAATGGCCGCGAACAGGTTACAGGCTTCCAGATGGCGGGCGAGATACTGGGGCTTGACGGCATCGTCACCGAGCGCCACCACGGCGATGCAGTAGCGCTCGAGGATGCGGAAGTCTGTGCCATGCGCTTCGACCAGCTGGAAGCGGTTACCCGCGACATTCCCGCCATGCAGCATCATATGCACAGGATGATGAGCCGGGAGATCGTGCGCGACCACGGCATGATGCTGCTGCTTGGCAGTATGCGTGCTGAGGAGCGTTTATCGGCATTCCTGCTGAGTCTTGCCAAGCGCCTGCATGCGCGCGGTTTCTCCGATTCGGAATTCGTTCTGCGTATGACCCGCGAGGAGATCGGCTCTTATCTCGGGCTCAAGCTGGAAACGGTCAGCCGGGCTTTCTCGAAGCTGGCATCGCAGGGCACCATCGAAGTTCAGCAAAAGTACGTCCGTATCCTCGATATCCGGCAGCTCGAATGTTTCGATCAAGAGCAGGCCATTGCCGCATGAAAAACCTCTAACCTCACGGAAATACTATGGTTGTTCCAGCATGGCGTTGATTTTCTCGGCGGAAACTGCTTTGGAAAATAGCCATCCTTGGTAATAGTTGCAGCCATGCGCGCGCAAAAGCTCTAGCTGGTCTTGGGTTTCAACACCTTCTGCAACGACCTCAAGGCCCATCATGTGCGCCAACACCAGAATGGCCTTTACCAATGCAGCATCGGTTTTGCGTTGTGTCATCGGCTGGACAAAAGTGCGGTCGATTTTCAATCGGGAAATCGGAAAGTCGCGTATGTAGGCTAGCGATGAATGTCCCGTTCCAAAATCATCCAGAGCGACCGCCACACCCAACCCGGAAAGTTCGGTCAGCAGCAATTTCGTTTGCTGCGGATCGGTCATCGCTTCCGACTCGGTGATCTCCAGTTCGATGAGATGTGGCGGTAGGCCAGCTTCTCGAATTCGCCGCTGTACATGCTCCGATAAGTCCGGTTGACGGAATTGGCGTGCAGAGATGTTGATGGCGACGCGAATCGGAAAGCCCGTTTGGAACCAAATCGCGGCCTGCTGACAGGCTTGGTCCAATACCCAATTGCCTAGTGGAATGATCAAACCGGTTTCTTCCGCGATGGGCAGGAATCGATCGGGCGGCATCTCCCCAAGCTCGTCGTCGGTCCATCGCAGCAGCGCCTCGACCCCGACAATGTCACCGGTCATCACGTGAATCTGCGGCTGATAATGGAGTTGAAGGGTGTTGGTCCTGATCGCAGTTTCGAGCCGATCTTGGATTCGTACCCGTTCCGCCACCCGCGCCGCCATGCTGACCGAATACAAGGCGTACCGTCCACCTCCTTCCGCCTTTGCCCGGTACATGGCCATATTGGCGTAGCGCATCAGTGTTTCCGCGTCTTTGGCATCGTCAGGGTAGATCGCAATGCCGACACTGCCACTTAGGCGAATCTTTTGACCGTCTACGCAGCAAGGCTGCTCCAGCCGATGATTCAACGTGTCGGCGACCGCGACTGCTTCTGTCGGCATGCTGAGTCCGTTCAATAGAACGACAAATTCATCGCCACTTAACCGAGCGACGGTGTCGCATGGGCGCACGCTGTCCGCGATGCGTTGGGATGCCTCAATCAGGACCTTGTCGCCAAGACCATGTCCGTGAAGATCCTTGACCGACTTGAAATCATCTAGGTCAATCATCAACAAAGCAAGTTGCGTCTGATTCTGCTTTGCCTGCAGCAGCGCATGCTCCAAATGTTGACCAAGCATCCAGCGATTTGGCATACCGGTGAGGGCATCTCGCGTCGCCTGGAATTGCATTTGCTTCTGAAGCAGCTTGATGCTTGAGATATCTCGCACAAAAGCGATCATTGCAGTTGCGCCGTGTGCCACACACTGGCTCAACGCAATGTCTACTGCGACAGATGTTCCGTCCTTGTGTTGCAGGCACAGATCCTTGACCATTCCCATCGGGCGACGCACAGGATTGCGGCCGAAGCGACGGGAGCTCTCCTTGTGACGCGCATGCAATTCTGCGGGCAGGAGAACTTCTACCGGGTGGCCCACGAGTTCAGATTCGGTGTAGCCGGAAATATTCTCCATGGCTTTGTTCGTGAGCAAAATCGTGCCATCTAAATTCACCAGCAGAATTCCATCAGGGGCCGATGCAATGATTTCGGGTGCCCACGAGTCCATTGGATAACGCGCATCCCCAACCATGCGATCCTTGACAAAGACGTCTATTAGGGGACTATTGCGAGACATGGTTAGCCTACCAGGGCGGCAACAAATTCCCGACCCATGTCCTTGCCATCACACCGGCGTCGTTGTTTTGATTCAAAGCGCCAAATCGCCAAGGTTCCCGTATCTCGATCCTGTTGCATATATTGACCTCGATTGACGCGCAGTCAGATGCCACCCGTCGATGCTTCTATCTTCGTCAGCAAAGACCGGTTGGGACTTGATTTGAGTCAATGTCCGATGTGACATTTCGGATGGCTTGCTGCAACAATTTTTGCTTTTACTGAAATTCGGAAGAAACGTCGTAAAACTTGATATCGGGAGTTGGGGTGCTTACCCCATGCCTGTGCTTAATCGCATGCTTTCGCTTTGAGTTCAACCGGATATCTCGCTTTCCAGTTGAATTTCGACCTCAACAGCTGTCTATCGAGGTGGGTAAGGTCCAGCCGACATCGGCGTAGGCCGACTGGAGCTGCTTCTTTCAGTACGAAAACCCGCTATGGTGCTAGCGGAGCAAGCGCCCCAAGCTATCAATAAAGGAGCGGGTCGGGCCAGCACTGTCGGGCTTGTCTGCGGTGCGCAGGTCGAAGTCGTCGCCCAGGCCATCCTGTATCTGCAAGTGCCGGATGAAGGCCGCTAACGGCATGGGTTTGGCGTAGTGGTAGCCCTGGCCGTAGCGCACGCCCATGGCCTGTAGTTGCTCGGCCTGGCCCTGGGTTTCTATGCCTTCGGCCACCACCTTGCTGTTGACGGCCGTAGCGATGGCGATGATTTCGGGGATCAGGCTGGAGCGCAGGGTGAGGTCCTCCATCTCGAACACGAAGGACTTGTCAATCTTCAGGTAGTCAGGGGCGACCTTCTTCACCATGCCCAGGTTGGAGTAGCCGGTGCCGAAGTCGTCGATGGAGATCAGGAAACCGTCAGCCTGCAGGCGCTGCAACTCGGGCACGATGGCCGGTGCGAAGTTGTATTCGGTCACCTCCAGCTCCACCTGCAGGTCGTTGCGGTTCAGCGGCTGTAGCACCTGCTTCAGGTGTGGCGACAGTGTGGCGTGGCGCAGGTTTTGCGGAAAGAAGTTCAGGGCCACCTTGAACCCTTGGGCTTGCGGCGGCAGGGCTTCGCCCAGCTCACGCAGGCCGCGCGCGCTGACGGCGGTGTCAAACACCCAGCCGAGCTTTTTGCCCAGCACGGCGGGGATGAACTGGTCGGGGAAGAGCAGCTTGTCGCCGTCTTTCAGCCGTGCCAGCACCTCGCAGCCCACGGTGCGGCCGGTGGCCAGTTCGATGATGGGCTGGTAGTGGCAGACCACGTTGTCGGCTACGCACAGGAAACGGATGCGGTGCTCCATGGACTGGAAGTACCGGCAGCGCCGCGTCACGAAATCGGTCGCCAAAAAGGCCAGCAGCAGGCATACGGCGCCCCCGCCCAGGCTGAGCAACAGGTGTTTTTTGAAGAAAGCCTGGGGCCACAGAATCGTCTGGACCGTTATCGGGCTGACCCCCGGCACCGTGGTGGTGACCAGGAACAGCGCATTTTCCCAGTCCAGGCGGACATGCGGGGTGGTGGGGCTGGCCATCGTGTCGGTGTAGCGGGCCCACTTGCTTTTGAAGATCTTGGTGCGCTGCCGCGCGTTACCGGCCCAGACCGCATCGGTGTATTGCTGAAAGCTTTCTGGCACCCGGTCGGAACCTATGGCCACCTGGAACGGCCCCCGCTCTATCACGGTGGTGCGGACTTCTCCTTTGGCGAGCTGTATCGGCGCACCCAGGAAATAGTGCCCGATGGAGCCATCGATGCCGCCCACGTTGGGTGCTCTCGGCGTGTCGAGCAAGCCCAGCTCGGTGGTGCAGTACACCTGGTGCTGGCTGTCCAGCAGCTGGATGCTGCGGATGAACTGGTATTCAAACAGCAGGCTGCGCAGCGCGTTGAGGTTGCTGGCGCTGCAATCGGGACTGAAGTTGCTATTGAGTTGGGTCAGCATCTGCCCTGCATCGAATTGCAGCGCCTGCATATTGCGCAAGACGATGGCTTGCCCGCTTTCTACATCGCGCAGCTGGGACTGGAATACCAAGCCGCACGCCGCCAGGGCCAGCGTAAGAGCCAGCGAGTAGCCGCACACCATGCCGACCAGCCGGGGGTATCGGCCCAGGGTGCGGGTGATGGCGACCAGGTAGTCGCTCTGGCGTGGGCTCAGCTTCATGTCTGCTGTTCAGTGGGAGCGGGTTGGCTACACGCTGCCGGTGCTTCGCAAGGTGCATGATCCGGAAATGGCAAGAGCCCTTGCATGTGTGGTTCCGTGGCAGATTGGCTGGCAAATGGTGGTTCGCCCGCACTTCGGCATACGGTGTCGGACGTCTGTTGATTATGGGTCGGTTTCGCTTGTTTTCTGTGGCCTATGGGCACGGAGTTTGCGTATAAGTCGCAGCTTGCAGTGGCGGGACTGGTGCGTGCCGGTCCGCTACCATTTGTGGCTTTTTTCCCTTCCTGCTGCCATGCGCTGAGGTGGCCGGTACTGCCATTTACTGTTTTCCCTGTTCCCCCTATTTCCTATGACCCGTTCTGTGACTGCGCCTCCTGCTACGCCTTTGGCGCGGCATCGCTTCTATGAAGATGCCCTGGCCCTGGCCATCGGCACCTTGTTTCTGGCCTTGGGGGTGGTGATGTTTGGCCACGCGGGTCTGCTCACCGGCGGTACGGCGGGGCTGGCGTTCTTGATCCGCTACGCCACGGGCACCGAGTTCAGCGTGGCCTTCTTCCTGCTGAACCTGCCGTTCTACCTGTTCGCTTGGTGGCGCATGGGCTTGCAGTTCACCGTGAAGACCTTTTGCGCTGTGGCCTTGTTGTCGCTGTTCGCGCACTACCTGCCATATGGCCTGGTGTTTGCGCAGCTGTGGTCGCCGCTGGCGGCCGTGTTGGGCGGGTTGCTGTGCGGCTGTGGCATGCTGATTTTGTTTCGCCATCGGGCCAGCCTGGGTGGCATCGGCGTCGTGGTGCTGTACCTGCAAGACCGCTTTGGCTGGCGTGCCGGCCATCTGCAGATGGGCATAGACGGGTTGATACTGCTGGGCGCCTTCTGGACCACCGATTGGCAGCGCGCGCTGCTGTCGGTACTGGGTGCGCTGGCTATGAACATGACCCTGGCCATCAACCACCGGCCAGGGCGTTATCTGGCGGTGTGAATAGGCCCCTGGCGCAGGTTCTGCCTACGCTGGTTGCTATCAAAACTGATATTCAAGAGATGAGCCCAGCGGCCTCTTTGGCGCGCATCTTGGCGCCTATGTATTCGCCATGGGTGACGTGCAGCAGGCCGGCGATCTTGCTGATGGCGTGGTGCTCGTAGGCGTCTACCTGGGCGTCGGCATAGGCCACCTGCCACATGGATTCCACGATCTGTATCTTCTGCGCCTGGCTGCAGCTGTCGTTGATGCTGGCCGTGAAGCGGTGGTAGTCGTAGGCGTTTTCGGCAGCTTGCTCGGCCTGGGCCAACAGTTGGGCCAGGGCCGCGTCGTCCAGAGCAAAGCGCTGGCGCAGGGCGGCGGCCACGGGTTGACGCTCGCGCGCGGGCTTGCTGCTGTCGGCCCGCATGACCTCCACCAGCAAAACGGCCGTGGCCAGTTGCAGGGCTTGCTGGCGTTCTTCGGGCGTGGGCTCGGTGTTGACCAGGGTGTCAAAAATATCTTTCAGGGCACGCAGCATGGGGAGTCGTCGGGAAATCGATGAGCGGGTGACGGAACGGAGCCTGCTAAGCGGCAGTTGGTTCCCCGGTCTGCAGGGCCAACAGCGCGTCTTCGCGCCAGAAAACGGCGGCCGCCAGAAAGCCCTCCCATACGCAGCCGTTGCAACCGCGACCACAGCAACTGCTGGGCTCTGGCGGTGGCGGGCGCAGGGTGGTGCCGTGCAACTGCGCCTGTTGCTGCAGCAGCTGGAACATCCGCACAGCGGCATCGCGGTCGGTAGGGTAGGGCACGGCGGCCGTGGTCATGGGCGGGGTATATCCAAAAAATTCCTGAATATTATGCCCTCCAGCGCAGGTAGAACGTGCGCAGGGTGCTATGAAAAGAATAGTAAAGTGGGGCGCTGGTCGATGCCCACGCATGGGGTTCGAAATCTCTTGCCAAAGCCTCATGCTTTAAGCTCGCCCCATTTTTCGAGCGTGGACTGGCATGGGCATGCTGCCTGCTTAGCCTCGCGACGCTTGCACCCCTGACGCATCCCAAGACATAAGCCCTATGCCTGAAGCTATTCACCAGTCTGTCGCCACCTCCATGCAGCGCAGGTTTGCGACCCTGTTGGTGATGTTGATCGTGTTGGTTGCCGTGGCCACCATCCCGCATGCAGAAGCCCCCTTGCCGGTGGTGGCGCCTTTCCTGCCGATATTTGCGGCCGTGGTGTCCCTGACCGAAGGCCTGACGGCCTACCTGCTGATGGTCCAGTACCTGACTACCCGGCGCCTGTACCTGGTGCCCATGGCCTGCGCTTATATGTATGTGGCTCTGATGGTGTCCATCCAGCTGCTGGTCTTTCCCGGGGTGTTTGGCCCGGCTGGCTTGCTGGGGGGCAATAACCAGTCCGCAGTCTGGCTATGGGTGCTGTGGCATGGCGGCTATCCGCTGCTGATTTGCGTGTCCGTGCTGCTGCGCGACTGGGGCCGCTTGCGAGAACTGGAGCGGCGCGTGTCCATCCGCCAAGGGTTGTTGCTGTTCCTGGGCGCACCCTTGCTGGCCTGGCTGGCGGCCTACCTGGCCCTGCGCGTGGATTTGCCGCAGCTGATCAATGGCAATAACTTCAAGACCCTGAGTGCCAGCGCGGAGGGGTGGACGGTCTGGTGCCTCAACCTGCTGGCCGTGGCACTGGCGCTGCGGCCCCGGAAAAAAAGCCTGGATATCGTCAGCCTGTTTCTCTTCGTGGCCGTGCTGGCCTCGCTGGCCGATGTGTCGCTGACCCTGCTGTCCTCGGCCCGCTACAGCACCGGCTGGTATGTGTCGCGCATGCTCAGCATTGTGTCGTCCATGAGCTTGCTTGCCGCGCTGATATTCCAGCTGACCCGGCTGTACCAGGAGCTGTCGGTGTCCCACGCGTCCTTGCTGCGCACCTCGGCGCGCGACGGCCTGACCGGTGTGTTCAACCGCCGCAGCTTTGACACCTCGGCCCAGGCCGAATGGCTGCGTGCCCAGCGTAATGGCGAAGTGCTGTCCCTGGTGCTGCTGGATGTAGACCATTTCAAGCGCTACAACGACCATTTCGGCCATGTGCAGGGCGACGCCTGCCTGCGCGCCGTGGCCCAGGCGCTGGCACAGACCGTCAAGCGGCCGGCCGATATGGTGGCCCGCTACGGCGGCGAGGAATTCGCCATGCTGCTGCCCGGCGCCGCAGGCGACTCCGCTTTGCGCCTTGCCGAGAAAGCCCGGCTGGCCGTGGTTGCGCTGCAGATACCCGCCAGTACGGCGGGCCAGCACGTATCGCTCAGCGGCGGCTGCGCCACCTGGCACGAGGCGTCTGCCTACCAGTCTCTGGAGGAACTGCTCACCGCGGCCGACCAGGCCCTCTACCTGGCCAAGGCCCAGGGCCGTAACCAAGTCTGTGCGGTGCAGGAGCCGCGAGTGGACAACGGCTTTAAGCCGCAATAAACAGCGCCGGGTCCACCATGGCCCGGTTCAGGCAGACGGACCAATGTAGGTGTGGGCCGGTGACACGGCCGGTGGCACCCACAGCGCCCAGGCGCTGACCGGTGCGCAGCTGTTCGCCGGGCTGCACGTCGATCTTGCTCAGATGGCAGAACATTCCCAGCAGGCCGCCGCCATGGTCCAGCCACACGGTGTTGCCGTTGAAGAAATAGTCGCCTGTGTCCAGCACCCGGCCAGGCAGCGGTGCCAGCACCGGCGTGCCGCTGGCGGCGGCGATGTCCATGCCGCTGTGCGGGTTGCGGGCCTGGCCGTTGAACACGCGGCGCAGCCCGAACGAGCTGGAGCGCCGCCCCGGCACCGGTACCCGCATGGCGAACGACTCTGGCAGCGGTTCGCTGAATCGGGCCATGACCTCGGCCAGATGGCTGTGTTCCCGCTCGTAGCGGGCCTCGTCGGCGGGCGACAGGTCTACCGTGCCAGGCGCCACCGTCAGCCGCTGCTCGCGGTACTGCTTGGGGCCCACGTGGTACGCCACCTGCCGGCTGCCTCCGTCAGCGTTGCGCACGGTGATGGTGGCTTCACCCACCGTGGCCGCCAGCGGAATGCCGACCAGTGCCGTCCATTCGATTGCATCGCCCAGTACCAGCAGAGGCACATCGGCGGCAAAAGCCGTGGGCCGTTGCGTTGCCGGCCCGAGCGACAGGCGGGCTACGCCGCCGGGTACGCGCAGGTCTTGTGGCCAGACGGTGGGGGCGGGTGGCGCGGCGAATAACTGGGTGGTCGGCAGGGCTGCCAGGGTGGTGAGCAGGCTGCGGCGGTTTAAAAAAAATGGCATGGGGGCGGAACAAAAAAAGCAGCCCGCAGTATCGGTCAAACCACTATTTCAGTACCCCGAACAGGTTGTTGAAGTCATCGGTCCACAGCCGCAGGCCGGGGATCTGCGGCACGGGGCTGCTGGCGTTGTGGATTGGCGCCACCTGCATGCGCTGGGCGCTACGGCTGACCAGTATCCAGTCGGTGCGGCGCAGGTCGCTGTCTTCGGCCTCGTCGTGCACAAAGGCGATGTGCAGGCCCTGGGCCAGGGCGATTTTTTCCACCACCGGGGCCAGGTTCAGGAAGCGGTTGGTGACGTGGAAGGCGATGATGCCGTCGGCCTGCATGTGGCGCAGATAGACCTGCATGGCCTCTGCGGTGATCAGGTGGATGGGCACGGAGTCGCCCGAGAACGCGTCCACCGCCAGCACGTCGAAGCGCTGCGGCGTCTCGCGCTCCAGCGCCAGGCGCGCGTCGCCCAGCACGCGTTCGATCTGCGCCGGGCTGTCTTTCAAGAAGCTGAATTCGCTGTCGGCAAAGTCGAACACCTGGGGGTTGATTTCATACACCCGGTACACATCGCCGGTTCGGCCATAGCTGGCCAGGGTGCCTGCGCCCAGGCCGATCAGGCCGACCCGGCGCGGCGTGGCCGGCGCGGACAGAATGGCCCGGCCCACGCCCGAGGTCTTGCCGTAGTAGGCCGTGGCCTCGCGGCGCCGGTCGGCCGCCAGGTACTGCTCGCCATGCTTGACCGAGCCGTGGTAGAGCTGGCGCACGCTGCGCGCGGGCTCGTCTTTGTCGATGCTGTCCAGGCTGCTCAGCGTGCCGTAGAAGTTGCGCGCCATGCGCCGTGTGCCATCCTGCTCGTCGCGCACCTGCTGCCACAGGAAATAGCTGCAGGCCAGCACCAGCAGAAGGCAGATACTGGCGCGTAGCCGCTGGCGGCGGAAGACCACCGCGCCCAGCACGGCCACCAACACCAGGCCAATACCCATTTCGTAGTAGGCCGGCAGCACATGCGGCGCGACCAAGCCCACGGTAACGCCGCCCAACGCGCCGCCCAGCGACAGCATCAGGTAGAAGCGCGTCAGGTAGGCGTGGTGGGGGCGCATGCTGGCCATTTCGCCGTGCAGAAACATGCACAGCACCAGCAGGCCGGCAACAAACAGCGGCACGCCCGTTACCAGGCCATAGCCTATGCCGTCCTGCAGGCCATAGGCGCACAGCAGCAGCGCCACGGCGGTGGCGGGTAGCAGCAGGCTGCGGCGGTACCAGCGGTCGCTTTCAAAAGTCAGCACAAAGCTCAGCAGGTAGACCGACAAGGGCAGCACCCACAGGAAGGGAATGGCGGCCACGTTCTGCGTGATGTGGTTGGTCACGGCCAGCAGCAGCCAGGATGCGAGGGCCGGCAGCGCCAGCCACAAGCCATAGGTGCCCAGGCCGGGGGCGGCTTGCGGCAGGCCTGCACTGGGTGTGGGTGTGCTGCCTGGACCGGGCGCATAGGGCTTCAAGCCTGCCGCATACAGGCTGGCGGTACCGCACATCAGTACAAAAAACGCATAGCCCCAGGACCAACCCAGGGCTTGCTCCCGCAGCGCGGTGGTGGGCTCGATCAATACCGGGTAGGCCAGCAGCGAAGCCAGCGACGCCAGGTTGGACAGCGAAAAGTAGCGGTACACCTGCACACCCCAGGGGGTGCGCGCCAGCCAGGACTGCACCAGCGGCCCGGTGGTGGATAGCAAAAAATAAGGCAGGCCAATCGTGCCCAGCAACAGGCCCAGGATGCGCAGCGATGGGTCTTCCGCGCCCGTGGGCTTCCAGTGCGCGGCGGTGATGATGGGCAGAAACACCAGGCTGCACAGCAGCAGCGTGCAGTGCACAGCCGCCTGCACGCGCGCCGGCCGGCGGGTCAACCAGTCGGCATAGGCATAGCCGGCCAGCAGCACCACCTGGAAGAACACCATGCATACCGACCACACGGCCGCCGAGCCGCCAAACCACGGCAGGATCTGTTTGGCGATCAGCGGCTGCACCAGAAACAGCAGAAAGGCGCTGCTGAAAATCGTACCGGCGAACAGACTTTTCAAAAGGACAGGTGGCATGGGCTCGTTCCTGGTGGTCGGCGGTGGCAGCCTTGAGGGGGCCGGGGCCTGTTGCAGTGAATGCAACAATCAAGCCAGGAAAAATTGTGCTGGCGCTTGCACGGCGTGCGCAGGCTGCTATTTATTCAGTAGCGATCAATCCGAACCGGCTGACTTGGTAGAGGGTACCAGCTGGGGCTTGGTGGGAAGGGGGACGAAAGACTGCACCTGGTTCCTGCCGGTTTGCTTGGCCTTGTACAGCGCCTTGTCGGCGTGGTTGAGCAGCTGCTCAAACGACTCGCCACCCAGGCCCAGCGTGGCTACGCCAATGCTGACGGTGAAGGGCACGCGGTCGCCGTCGTCATTGGCAACCTGCTGCTCCTGCACAGCCTGGCGCAGCGACTCGGCCACTAGGCGGGCGTTGGCTCCGCTGGTTTCGGGCAGCATGACCACGAACTCTTCGCCACCCAGGCGGGCCACGGTGTCCAGACCTTCGCGCATGCGCTGGCGGCAGGCGTCGGCCACGGCGCAGATCACCCGGTCGCCCACCGAATGGCCCCAGTTGTCGTTCACCGCCTTGAAGGAGTCGATGTCCACCATCAGCACCGACAGCGGATGCTGGAAGCGCTCGGCGCGTATGCATTCCTTGGCACCCAGCTCCATCAATGTGCGTCGGTTGGCCAGGCCGGTGAGCGAGTCGCTGGCGGCCAGCAGCTCCAGCGTGGCGTTCATGCTTTGCAGCAAGGCGTTTTGCTCGGCCAGTTGGCGGTTGATCTGGGCGATCTCGTCTTCTTTGCGCTTACGGCCATCGATGTTGAAGGCCACGCCGATGAAGCGCTGGCCCCGCTGTGTGCCGACGGCATCCATCACCCGGCCATAGTTGGCAAACCACACCCAGGTGCCGTCCTTGGCCCGCACTCGAAATTCGCAGCGGTACTGCGGCGTGCGGCCCGCCAGGTGGTCACCTACCGCCGTTTGGATCACCTCAAGATCGTCAGGGTGGACAAACTCAGGCAGGTGGTCCAAGTGGTGCAGTACTTCGTCGTCGTTGTAGCCCAGTTCGTTGAAGATTTTCAACGCCTTGCGGGTGACCTCGCCAGTCAGCAAATTGTTTTCCCACAGGTCCAGACCCGCCGCTTCCAACGCCAGCTCCAGGCGTTCTTTGTTGAGGTCTTTCTCGTTCATGGGGGGTTAATTCGCAGGCATGGCACCTGCGTAGCCTATGCTGCGCAGCAGATTGGCAAATGAGTCCAACACACCTGGCGTGGCGTATAACTGGGGTGCGGTAGAGACCTGGATGATGCTGACCATATTGCCTGTGCTTTTCCCGGTAGTGGTGTCGAAATACACCGCCAGATCGTCGCTTGCATTGGAGAACCCCCGTCCCGTGCTTTCAGAGTAGTAGCAGATCGAGTCCGGCGCGACGATCACTGGTGCCGCGCTTTGGCTGGAATACATGATGAGGTTTTCGTTTATGTTGTAAATGCTAAACGTTTGCGTACTTTGGGAGGGGTCTTGGGTGTTGTCAAGACGTATCACCCCTACGTCCAGCGATGATGAGTTGGTGCTCTGGGTGATGCTAGTAATGTAGAAGTTGCTCACGGCAACGATGGCCGTGCGGCCTGTGATCTGCGCGATTTGTGCTGCAACATCGGCACTAGACGCTGGCGTGCTGGTCTGCAGCAGGAACTGACCCAGGCTGCGAGCTTGCGTCAACGTGTTGGGAATGTAGTTGCCGTTCAGTCCATAGCCATTGCTGGCGTTGGACGGCCACAGAGCAATGCCGGAGAACCCACCAAAACCGCCCACCACGCCACCAGCCAGTTTTTCTATTTGAGCCGCAGTGGAGGCGCTTAACAGAGCCGACTCGACCTCGCTGTAGTTGGCTACGTCGGTGGCTAGAGCGCAGGGGCTGACAGGGAGATTCGCCGCGCCCGTAAAAGTGGTTTGCGGTAGTTCCGGTACGGCGCGGCCAGCGCCGTCCCCATCCACTACCCACAGGGTGCCGGGCGCCATGGTGGCGGCGATTAGCGGTACCAACGAGTTGATAGGGCCTATTTCTACAGGAATGGCACATCCAGCGGTGCAGCCGGTAGCGGTCTGCAGCAATGCCAAGGTGTTGGTGATGGAGTTCTGGATATCCGCCAACGTCAGGCTATCTGCCGCGTCGGGTGATCCCATGATGGCCAGTACGCAGCAGTTGCTGCTGCCGTCATACGGCTGCACGGTGACGCTGCCCGCCCAACCGCTAGCGTACAGCTCCTGCAAAATGCTGACCGCATCACGGTAGCTGCCGCCACCGCCGCTGGCTAGTACGGCAGCACCTGCTGCAATGCATTCAAAATCGGCAAACCCATAGTTATAAGAAGTCATCATTTCCTTTGCATGGATGGCAAGACGTAGAAGACGCAACTGCTTGCAGAACAGTCGGATCAAAATGTAACAGGACGTTTGCGCGTGCGTGTGAATTTTTCAAGCACAGACTGTTCCACATGCGTCACGTTGGGCATGTTGCTGCTGTGCAGATGAGGGCGTGAATATGCCCCTGGCGCATATATTCAGTGCGTAAGCTGCTACTGAAGCGATAGCGTATTTACAGGTATTTTGTTGTGTTGTTACAGCCCGCCGCCCGCAATGCATGGGCTGGCTGGAGCCTGCCGCGCTGCAAAGACTAGCGCTGCAGCGCAATCTTGTTGTCGCGCAGGTATTCCTGGAACTGCGTCAGCGGTATGGCCGTCAGCCCGGCCACGCCGTTGTCGGCGGTCCAGCTCAGGGTGACGCTGTCGGGCGCCAGCTCGATTTCCACCATGCCCTTCGGAATGGTCATGGGGGCTCCGTCGCCGGGGGTGTAGGTCACGTGGCCGATGATGGTGGCGTACTGGGTCATGGGGGATCCTTTCTCAGTGGGCATGCACTCTGTGCCGTGCGACAGCTTTATTACAGCCGCCAATACCGCCCGTGCCTGTCAGACAAATTCCCGTATGCATGCCGCACAGCGCGCCGAATCACCCGTCAAATAGCCCGGACCAGCCCTCGCTTGTAAGTTATGTCCTACAAGGCACCATGGGCTTGCCTGACGGACATGGGCCGTCAGCAGGGGGAAGATAGGCTTAGATCGTAAACACGTTCTTAGCGTTGAAAACAGCCCAGATCCCCGTCCATCGGGTAGCCGAGTGGTCTGCTTTCAGCAAATTGCCACTCCAACGGATTCGCTTGAAAGGATCACACCATGGCCAAGGAAACACTTCTGCACGATGACCAGGACTTCCACCACGGGCAGGGTCTGCCTGGCCCCACCTTGCCCGGCGTGGATCTTCCCATGGGCGACCCAGAGGTCATCAATACCCTGAACACCTTGCTGGAGGCTACCCGCGATGGCGACTACGGCTTTACCACCGCTGCCGGCTATACCGATTCGTCGCACCTCAAAACCAGGCTGGACCGCCGCGCCAGCGAATGCCGTGAGGCCGGCCAGGAGCTGCAGGCGCTGATCGTCCGGCTGGGCGGCGCGGCGGCCGAGGGCGGCTCGACCGCTGGCGCCTTGCACCGTGGCTGGGTGTCGGTGCGCGGTACCTTGAGCCATTACAGCGATGAAGCCATGCTGGAGGAATGTGAGCGCGGTGAAGACGCCGAAATGGCGGCCTACATCAAGGCGCTGACTTCCAATCTTCCGCCCGGCGTGCGCAGCGTGGTGGAGCGCCAGGCCCAGGTCGTGCGCCGCAACCAGGGCGAGGTACAGGCGATGCGCGACTCGCTGCATACCAACCGCCGCTAAGAACTGTAGTTTTTTAAAGGAAAAGGCCGCCGGCGCAGGTAGCATCTGCGCTGGCTGCTATCAAAAATGAAAAAAGCGGGCGGTGCCGCTTTTTTGTGAGCAGACGCTCAGTGCGTCACGAATTGGTAGCGCACGTCTTCGCTTTCAATCATGTCCAGCACGTCGTTCAGCACATCCTCGTCGTCGGTGCTGCTCCAGGTTTCCTCCGGGTCGCTGGCAAACAGCGGCTCGATGGCGATGTCCATGAACTGCCCGTTTGGCAGCTTCAGCACCTGACCACCCTCCGAAGTCTTGGCCAGTTCCCAGTCATCGGGTACGGACAATTCCAGCTGGATGGTGATGTTGAGTTTTTTCATGCGGATTTCCTTGGTTTGAATGGGCCAAGGGTAACCGAATCGGGGTCGGGCGGGGGGGCAACGGTTGTAAGACATTCAGGCCTCTGGCGCAGTGGCTACCTGCGCCAGAAGCTCTTAAAACCGTAGCAGCCCGGCGCCGTGCTTACAGCGTGGGGTAGTCGGTGTAGCCCTTGGCGCCCGGGCTGTAGAAGGTGCTTTGGTCGGGCGTGTTCAGCGGTGCCTTGAGCTGGATGCGTGCGGGCAGGTCCGGGTTGGCCAGGAAGCTGGTGCCAAAGGCCACTGCGTCGAGCTTGCCGGCGCGGATGGTCTCTTCGGCTTCTTCGGCGGTGTAGCCCATGTTGCCGACCAGCACGCCCTTGTACTTCTCGCGGGCGATGCTCAGCACATCGCCCTTTTGTGCGCCGAAGAAGTCGGCGCGCATCACGTGCAGATAGGCCAAGTTGTAGGCGTTGAGCTTGTCGGCCAGGAAGCTGATCAGCGCCAGCGGGTCGCTGTCCTTCATGCTGTTGTAGCTGTTCAGCGGCGACAGGCGCAGGCCTACCTTGTCCGAGCCAATCGCGGCGGTCACGGCGGTCAGCACTTCGAACAGTAAGCGTGCGCGGTTCTCCAGCGAGCCACCGTAGCCGTCGGTGCGCTGGTTGGGCGTGTCGCGCAGGAACTGGTCGATCAGGTAGCCATTCGCGCCGTGCACCTCCACGCCGTCAAAGCCGGCAGCAATGGCGTTTTTTGCGCCCTGGGCGAAGGCGGCGACGATGGCCGGAATCTCTTCAGCCGTCAGCGCGCGCGGCACGGCGTGCGGCACTTTGCCATTCGGCGTGTGAATGTCACCTTCCACCGCTGTGGCGCTCGACGACACGATGGGCACGCCACCGTTGATGTCCGGGTGCGCGGCGCGGCCGGCGTGCCAGATCTGCAGGAAGATGCGGCCGCCCTTGGCATGCACTGCAGCGGTGACCTTCTTCCAGGCGGCAATCTGCGCTTCGTTGTAGATACCGGGTTCGTTGATGAAAGCCGAGGTGCCGGGCGCCACCATGGTGCACTCGGTGATCAGCAGGCCGCCGGTGGCACGCTGGCTGTAGTACTCCGTCATCAGGTCGTTGGGCAGGTGCCCGGCGTCAGCGCGCGTGCGCGTCAGCGGGGCCAGCAAGATGCGGTTGGGCAGGGTGAGGGAGCCGAGTTTCAGTGGGTTGAATAGCATGGTGTTGAACCTGAGTGGGTGTAAATGGTTGGATGGGTGAAAGGGAAGTGGACGGTACCAGCCGTGGAATATCGGTGCCGCTGCGGGCAAATGCAATTTGGTGTATTTAAGGCTGGGCGCTTCAGCGCGGGCTGTGCTGCTGCACCCAGCGCACGATGTCGGTCGCACCCATGGCGCCGGCCTGGCGGGCGACCTCGCGGCCGCCGACAAACAGCGCCAGCGTCGGAATGCTACGGATCTGGTAGCGCGCACCCAAGACCTGGTGCGCCTCGGTGTCCACCTTGGCCACGCGGATGCGCGGCTCCAGCTGGCTTGCGGCCTGCACATAGGCAGGTGCCATCTGCCGGCACGGGCCGCACCAAGGCGCCCAGAAGTCCACCAGCAGCGGTATCTGGTTGCGTTGCAGATGCTTGTCAAACGCGGCCACATCCAGGTCCACCGGCTTGCCGGTGAACAGCGGGGCTTTGCAGCTTCCGCAATCTGGCGCGCTGCCGAGCTGGTCGGTGCGCACGCGGTTGGTGGTGTGGCAATGGGGGCAGACGATGTGCAGGGATTCGCTCATTCCATTTAATTGGTGGCGCAGGTCTAGGATTGCAAGGGCTGCAAAGCTTGCGGATCGACGGGCATGGCGACCCCGATAATGCCCCGTCATTTTCTTTAGCCAAGGCCCCATGAGCACCCCCCATTTCTACCCCATAGGCACCCCCGGCCAAGCCTGGGGCGCTGCCGAACTTGCCCAGTGGCGCGCACGCCAGCTGCGCCAGCGCAGCTATGCCGATGATGTGCTGACAGCGGTGGACCGCCTGCGCAACCGCTTCGACGTGGAGGGCTATGCAGAAGTCGTTTATGGCGACGAGCGCTTTGCGCTGCAGGCCATACGCAGCCGTAACTGGAACAACGCCTTGCCCAGCGTGCTGGTCACCGGTGGCGTGCATGGTTATGAAACCAGCGGCGTCTTGGGTGCTCTGCGCTTTGTGGATGCGCATGCCGAAAGCTATGCCGGCCGGGTGAACCTGCTGGTCGTGCCCTGCGTCAGCCCCTGGGCGTATGAGCGCATCCAGCGCTGGAACTTCGACGCCATCGACCCCAACCGCTCGTTCCGTGCGGACAGCCCGGCGCAAGAGTCTGCCGCCCTGATGCGCCTGGTGGCGCCGCTGCGCGGCCAGTTTGCGGCCCATATCGACCTGCACGAAACCACCGACAGCGACGGCTCTGAATATCTGCCCGCCGTGGCCGCGCGAGACGGTAAGTCCTTCGAGGCCCACGGCATCCCCGACGGCTTCTACCTGGTGGACGACACGGCCAACCCCCAGCCTGCGTTCCAGCAGGTCATCATCGAAGCCGTGGAGCAGGTGACCCACATTGCCCCGGCCGACGAGCAGGGCGGCATCATCGGCTCGCCCTTGGTGGCCCACGGCGTGATCCACTACGCCATGGAAGCCCTGGGCCTGTGCGCCGGCATCAGCGGTGCCCGCTACACCACTACCACCGAGGTCTACCCTGACAGCCCCCGCGCCACGCCCGAGCAATGTATTGCCGCGCAAGTGGCGGCCGTGTGTGCCGCGGTGGAGTTTGTGGCTTGAATGTGCCGCCAGCGCAGGTGGAATATGCGTAGGCAGCTGCGAAAAGTGTAGCGGGTTAGATTCCTGATCCGCGTTCCAGGTCGCGGATCAGGCTCACCACCTTGGTGGTAATGATGTCCACCGCCGGCCCGTTGGCGCCGTGCGGCAGGATCACATCGGCGCGGCGCTTGGTCGGCTCGATGAACTGCTTGTGCATGGGGCGCACGGTTTCCAGGTACTGGTTGATCACGCTTTCGGCGCTGCGCCCGCGCTCGGCCATGTCGCGCTGCAGGCGGCGGATGAAGCGCACATCGGCGGCGGTATCGACAAAAATCTTCAGCGACATCATCTTGCGCAAGTCCGCGTCAAACAGCGCAAACAGGCCTTCGATCACGATCACCGGCGCGGGTTGCACGGTGATGGTTTTGCTGGCGCGGTTGTCCAGCGTGAAATCGTAGGTCGGCATCTCGATCGCCTCGCCACGGCGCAGCGCCTGCACATGCTGCACCATCAAGGGCCAGTCAAACGCGTCGGGGTGGTCGTAATTGGTTTTGCGCCGCTCCTCAGCAGACATATGCGTCTGGTCGCAGTAGTAATCGTCCTGGATCAGCACCGCCGTCATCTCGGGCCCGATGGACGACAGCACCTGGCGCGTCACTGTCGATTTGCCGCTGCCACTGCCGCCTGCGACGCCGATCACGAAGGGTTTGTAGTTGTTGTTAGGTTTACTCATGCGATCTCCGTACCCAGGTAGGCAAAGCCCGCGAGTTTACAAGCCAGGTGCGGGCCTCAGGCCTGCCACACCCCAAACCCCGCCGAGCGCAGGTCGATACCCACCTCGATCTCCTTGTCTACCGCATCTTTGTAGGCCATGGGGTTGAAGGCCTCGTATAGGTCGGGCAGCAGGCGCAGGCCGTACTGTTGCACAAAACGGTTGGCCTGGATGCCGGCCTTGTGCTTGTCAAAGCGCACATCCGGGTCCAGCCCCGTCATGCCCACATAGACGCAGGGCTTGCCCTCCACATAGCCCGGGTTGCCCTTGCGAAAGCGCGGCTCCAGCAGCACGTCTTTAGAGAGTTCGACCACGTAGACGTGGTGGTGTTTGCGGGGCATGGTTGGTAGATGGTGCTTATCTGAGGCTACGGCGCCAGCAGAGTGTGCAACTACAAACAGCGTGGCGGATTAAGCCTGCAGTGCGGCAATTTGCTTCTGAAGCGAAGGCAGGTCGTTTTGGATGGTCCGCCACACAACGGCCAAATCCACCGTGAAGTAGCCGTGCGACAAAGCGTTGCGCATTTCGTAGGCAAAGCCCCAGGGCACGACTGCATGCCGCACGGCAAAATCTAAATGATTTTTGACGACGTTGTTACATGCCTCGCCGATAACCTCCAGGTTGCGGATCACGGCATCGCTGGTTTTTCTGTCAACCATGAAGGCCGCCAAGTCCATGCCGGCTGTGTACTCTTGCACATTGGCTATCGCGTCCAAGATGTGTTGCAGATAGTCCGCCACCCGTAGCGGATGTGCACGGCTCATAGCGCCAAAGCCTCTTTCAGAACCTGATCGCGAAAGCTTGCAGGCAGGCTATTGGGGGTGAGCACATCCACCTCCATGCCCAACAACTGCTTCAGTTCAAAGCGGATGGCGCCAATATCCATCAACGTGGTGTGTGCCGTGGGTTCCACTAGAAGGTCCAGATCGCTATCGACGGTGTCGTCACCATGCAGGGCCGAGCCAAATACCCGCACGCCGCTGACGTGGTGGCGCAGTGCAATTTCGCGAATCTGTGTGCGATGCAGGGTAATGGCTTCAGAGGGGCGCATGGGGCGAAGTTTACCGGGGCTACGTGTCTGTGTGTTCAATGGGCTGCTGGCGCAGATAAATCCTGCGTCAGCAGCTATGAAACTAGGAGCAAGTGCGTTTTACCGCGTCGCCAGCATAGCCAGCCGCGACTTGCAGCGGGGGTAGTTGGCGCAGCCCCAAAATGCCAGGCCGCCTCTGCTGGGGATGCGCTCCAGCATCTTGATGCCGCAGCTCGCGCAGGTGGGCTTCCAGTATTCGCCTTCATGGGCCACGGCCAGCAGGGTTTGCTGCTGCTCGGGTGTCTGTTTGGCGATCTTGGCCAGCAGGGCAGTGCCGTCCAATGTGGCGATGCCATTGGCGGTGGCGAACTGCTGGGCGTCGGCTGTGTAGGTGTAGGTGGTGGCATAGATGCCGTGCTTCAGCTTGTGCGATGCCATCACCCCAAAAAACTCGCGTATTTCTTTAACGCCCACTTGCTTGCCTTGCCAATGCTTGCATTGCACCACGGCCACAGGGCCGTCTGTGCTGGCCGCGTTGGATGCATGCAGCCAAATATCCACGCCGCCATCCGCACCGTGTAATTGCGAGCGGGTGGTGTAGCCGGACTGGGCAAACAGCGCCTCGCACACCGCCTCAAATCTACGCCATTCGATGGCGGCGAACACCGCCGGGCTCCAGGTACTGGCGGGTGCAGGGCTGGAGGCTGGTGCGATAGTTTGTGCTGTCGGCGTGAACGTGGGCTCTACCAGCGTTGGCCGTACGCGTGCGGGCGTGTCGGGTGCACTGGTGGCCGTGGTGTTAGCCGCCTTGTCGGCTATGCGCCTCGCGATGGCATAGGTTGCCAGGAACAACAGGCCCACTTCCACGGCAAACCAGGCCGGTGTGCGTAGCCCGGTGGCAACCGTCTTGAGTACCGGTGAGTTGGCGAACAGCGGCGGAACCAGCAGCATGGCCCCGCCGAGAAAGACGGCCTGCATGCCCTTTTGCTTCAGGATGGCGATGCCTTGCTTTTGCCGGCGACGAGAGGGTTGTTTGGCCATGTGCGTATGTTTTTGTGTAGCGGTATGTATCAAAAATTATGCGCGGGCATTACCCTCGGGTTGGGTGCTGGCAGCTGCCAACACTACCGTTTCTTAGCCCGAATGGGGTACGTTGCCTGGCGCTTTGGGCCAGTGCAATCACCTCGTTGGCGTAAAAGCTGCGGTCCGGCCTGCAGTACAGTACCGCCAGCACCCGCTGGCGGACGCGTGGGATAAGGGCGTCGGCCAGGCTGGCTGGGGTATGCGGGACGTGAGGTTCGTACCCAGAACGGGGTGCGTCATACCTAATTAGGGTTTGGGGGGGCTGCAGCACCGACTTGGCGAGGCTGCGGAATTGCATGCGAAATATGCCGTTAGCGCAGATAAATCCTGCGCAAGCAGCTACGAAAAGCGTAGCAAATCCAAGATGCGAGGCTAGAACTAAGACCCCGGCTCGCTCAAGAAAACCAGCTCTTCCGCCGTAGAGCTGCGGCCTGGGCGTGCACCTGCGCAGCCAATTTCTAATGCAGTTCGTCCAACAATGCCTGCACTGCGTCAAGCAACGAGGGCAGTGCGTTTTGGGCAATGTTCACACCGTGCCCACGTTCACTGTGGCGTAGCCGTGGATCAGTTGGTTGCGAAATGCCACGATCTGCGGCAGGTCTGGAATGCGTGCGGCTAAGGCTGCGTCTAGCTTGGCGAGTTGGTTGAGGGCTTCGCCGATGATTTCAAACTTGCGCTCTACCGCTGCCTGCGCCATCGCGTTGCCCGCGTACGCTGTTGCGTCCATGTCTGCGGTAAACGACTGAATCGCCAAGGCCGATTCGCGCACGTCCCACAGGTAGGCTCGTGGGTCACGCTGCATACACGGCTTCGCGGTTGCGGTTGATGCTGGCCAGCACGTAGGGGTTGCGCACAGCGCCGGGCTCTACCAGGTCCACCCCTCGGCCCAGCAAGTTTTCCAGTGCCGCTTTGGCTCCAAATAGGGAGTCCAGCCCGGGCTGCACGTCGGGCGCAAACTCCACCAAAAAGTCTGCGTCGCTACTGGCCGGGTCAAAGTCATCTGCCCGCGCGGCCGAGCCAAACACCTCCAGCCGCTGGATGCGGTAGCGCTGGCAGATGGCGGTGATGCCGGCACGGTGTTGGGCAATGGCGGGGTGCATAGCGGGAGTTTAATGGAGCGTAACGGTTTCCCGTTAAATCGGCTTCTGCGCATATAAAACCTGCGCAAGCAGCTACTAAAAGCGTAGCAAATCCGAGACGTGAGGCTAGAACGAAGACCCGGCTTCGCTCAAGAAAACCAGCTCCTCCGCCGTAGAGCTGCGGCCCAGCACGGCGTTGCGGTGGGGGTAGCGGCCAAAGCGGTCGATGATGGCTTTGTGGCGCAGCTCGTAGTCAAGGTTGTCTTCCATACCCGGCTGCGCACACAGGGCCACGGCCTGGGTGTGCACCAGCGCGGACTCGCTGTGCATATAGGGCATGTAGGCAAAGATGCGCTGCGCCGTGGGCAGGCTACGGTCTTGCCCGCTGGCCACCAGCTCTTGCGCCAGCGCCAGGGCCAAGGCGTCCTGCGCAAAGGCGCGGGGCGTGTCGCGGTACACATTGCGCGAGAACTGGTCCAGCACCACTATCTCCGCCAGCCGCCCCTCTGGCGTGGCGCGCCAGGCAAACAGCTCACATTGGGCTGCGGCCTCCAATGTGGCGCCGAAGCGGGCGCGGATGGCTTCGTCCACGGCGGCGTCTTTGGTGAAGTGCTGCTTGGGGGTTAGTTCCGTGAACCAGAAATGGAGGATGTTTTGGGGCAATGGGGTTGAGGCGTTGTCGCAGAGGTGAGTAGTTGGAGTTGTACATGACTCCCCTAGGCCTAGAGAAGTATTTGCCATGTGTGAAATGAAATTTTTCACATTGATGACAGTCAGCCTTATCAGTCGTGCGATCGGCCGCTAGTTTCGTCGTCTTGGAGTCAATTGAACTTTTGTGGTTTCGTAAGCCTTCAGGCCTTCATCCCCTGTAAGTATTTCAACCTCAAATCCTGCTCTTGAATAGTATTCTGCGACATGCTTAATTGTTGCGTCGCCAATGCTAGTGCCACCAACTGCCAATTCTGGCCATGCGTTCGCTAATTCTTGTAGATTTGTTGGCTCCCAAAGGGCCGATTGATCAGTAAATGCAGCCCAAGGCGAAGCTGCTTCAGCTGTGTTCTTTAAATGAACGGTTAAAGCTGTTGCCAAGTTATACCGGTCTCCATTGCATTGGGCGATATGATTTCCGGTCTCAATCAGACTGGCTATTGGCAATACAAACGTGCTTCCTCGTGCGCGTTCGTCAATCAGTAACTGATTTATTCTGTTGAAGTCCCAGCGATCATTTGCCGCTCCAGCAGTATCTTTTCCCGGTATCCGTAGCCAGCAACAGAGGATTGATGTGTCCAGCACCAGAATCTTTTTAGCCATTGTCGGATTCACTCAATTCACCAAAATCAAAAGATTGTTGTAATGACTTTTCAATCAATCCTCTGCTTGAGAGCCGTCCGATGGTTCCTTGCGCCAATAGTTTTGGAAGTTGTTTCATTTCTTCTAGTAAAACTAAGACACTGTGTCCAGTTTTCCGATCCCTGTGCGCCACAGTGATGAATGGAACCATCTCGGTACCCATTGCGTCAAGCAATGCAGGGTTGTGCGTGGTTGCCAGCACGTCAACGCCGCGTTGCTTTCCGATTGTCTTGAGCATATCTAGAAGCATGTTCGCTCTGGATGGATGCAGGCCGTTGTCAATTTCTTCAACAACCAAAAGGCTTTGCTCTGGACGCGTGAGAAGAGCGGTCAGTATGGCAAGAAACCGAAGGGTTCCGTCTGACATGCCCCGTGCATCAATAGTGTGGGGTTGTCCAACTGCAAGCCAATCTTCCTCGCAATAAAGCATGGCATCCGATTTAAATTTTCCGACTGTCTCTGCATAAACATGACGAATATCTCTTTCGGGCAGCTTGCTCGCATAAGTCGTTAGTACTGCTTCAATTTCCTTTTGTTTTGATTCTGGAAGGGCCGCAATTACCCCTGCAATATTTTTTGCATCCGAATCAAGTTTGTCGGCAAGCGGTGAATACGCCCTCATGTGGGACGGAATGGGGTCTAAATAAAAGATCTCCTTGAGCGAGGAGATTACGACATTGACGCCATCTTGTATTTCTTGTCGGAGCTTCTGACCTACCAATTGAAATAAGACAGCATGGGTACGCCCGAAAACTCGTGGCGTACCTTGTTTTTCGTTGTACAAACGAGCAACAATATTTGGAGCAGCATCGGGGCAATGATCGGTCCTGAAGAGCTTGACTATTCCAGCGACTGACGTTCTTGTGCCAGCTTTATTGGTGCGATGTTTTTTGCGAAATAATTGTTCAGAAATCACATCGCAACGGTTTTCTGAAACTCGGCACTCAATGCGGTATTCGTAATCAGTTAGTTCGTCAGCGCGACAAACAACTCCGATCGCGAATTTGGTGCCTGGCCTCTGTGCAGCCCAATCCACACCCCCGCGCATTGGAGCCAATGCGCCATCACCCTGCAAAGCGGATGTAAGCATTGCACCAGAGGCAATCCGATTCAAAAGAACGAACGCATCCAATGCATTTGATTTTCCACTTGCGTTTGTACCAATTAGGATGGTCAGCGGATCAACATGCAGTGAAGACTTTTCATAGCTCTTCCAGTTTTCTAGTTGAAGTTCTGTGATCACTTGTATCCCTTTTTACTTGTCGCGAGAGGTTACTTCCCCCAAGAATCCTTCAACCCCACAGCCAAGTTAAACACCGGCTTCTGCCCCACCACGTGGTCCACGCGGTCGGCGACAAAGTAGCCGTGGCGTTCGAACTGGAACTTCTGGTCGGGCTGGGCGTTGGCTAGCGATGGCTCGACGATGGCGGTGATGACTTTGAGGCTGTTGGGGTTCAGGCTCTCGATGAAGTCTTTGCCGCCGGCGTCGGGCTGGGCGTCGCTGAACAGGCGGTCGTACATGCGGACTTCGGCGCTGACGCCGTTGGCTACGCCGACCCAGGTGATGGCGGCTTTGACCTTGACGCTGTCTGCGCCGGGGGTGCCGCTCTTGGTGTCGGGCACCACGGTGGCTTGCACTTCGGTGATGACACCGGCGTCGTCTTTGACGCAGCCGGTGCATTCGATCACGTAGCCGCCTTTGAGGCGCACCTTGTTGCCAGGGAACAGGCGCTTGTAGCCCTTGGGCGGCACTTCTTCAAAGTCTTCGCGCTCTATCCACACCTCTTTGCCGATGGTGAACAGGCGGGGTGGTGGGGGCTGGGTGCCTTCGACGACGTGGGGCAGGGCGGGCAGGATGCAGGGTTCCAGGTGGCCGGCACCCATGATTTCGTCCCAATTGGTGAGCACCAGCTTGACGGGGTTGAGCACGGCCATGCCGCGGTGGGCCTTGGTTTCCAGGTCTTCGCGCAGGCAGCCCTCTAAGGTGCTGTAGTCGATCCAGCTGTCGCTCTTGGTGACGCCAATGCGTTCGGCGAAGAGCTGCATGCTTTCAGGCGTGTAGCCACGGCGGCGCAGGCCCACGATGGTGGGCATGCGGGGGTCGTCCCAGCCGCTGACTTTGTGGTCGTACACCAGTTGGGCGAGTTTGCGTTTGCTGGTGATGACGTAGGTGAGGTTCAGGCGGGCGAACTCGTATTGCTTGGGCGGCGGGCTGGCCAGCAGGCCGCCCACGACTTGACCATCGGAAAGAGTCGATCTTTCCGACAGGCGAGCCATCAGCCAGTCGTAGAAGGGGCGCTGGTCTTCGAATTCCAGCGTGCAGATGCTGTGGGTGATTTGCTCCAGCGCGTCTTCGATGGGGTGGGCGAAGGTGTACATCGGGTAAATGCACCAGGTGTCGCCGGTGTGGTGGTGGGTGGCGCGGCGTATGCGGTAGATGGCCGGGTCGCGCATATTGATGTTGGGGCTGGCCATGTCGATCTTGGCGCGCAGCACCATCGATCCATCTTCGTGCTTGCCGTCGCGCATTTCGCGGAAGCGGGCCAGGTTCTCTTCGGGCGTGCGGGTGCGGAAGGGGCTGTCCACGCCGGGCTTGCTGAAGTCGCCGCGGTTGATCCTGATCTGCTCTACGGTTTGCTCGTCCACATAGGCGTGGCCGGCTTGCACCAGGTATTCGGCGGCGCGGTACATGAAGTCGAAGTAGTCGCTGGCCTGGTAGGGCGCTGCGTCGGCGCTGCCGTTCCAGTCATAGCCCAGCCATTTGACCGAGTCGATGATGCTGTTGACGTATTCGGTGTCTTCTTTTTCGGGGTTGGTGTCGTCAAAGCGCAGGTGGCACACGCCGCCGTAGTCGCGCGCTAGGCCGAAGTTCAGGCAGATGCTTTTGGCGTGGCCTATGTGCAGGTAGCCGTTGGGTTCGGGCGGGAAGCGGGTGCGGATCTTGGCCGGGTCGGGCTGGCCTGCGGCGTGGTGGGCGCCATCGCCCGGGCTACCGGCCCAACGGCGGGTGGCGTAGGTGCCAGCGGCCAGGTCGGACTCGATGATTTGTCGCAAAAAGTTGCTGGGCTTGGTGGGCTCGGTCGCTGCTGTGGCGGATGCGGGGGAGGGGGTGGGTGCGCTCATGCTCCAATTCTAGGCGTCCAGGGGCGTGGTTACGTTTGGCAACCCTTTTCTTGGCGGCTGTGTCCACCAGTTGCGGTCTACTGCGTTGTCTATGTACGGGGCCTAAACCCCAGGACTTGCAACAAGGAGATCTGTATGAAGTTCCACCGTTCGATTTTTGCCGCTGTGTTGACTGTTGCCGCTTTGGGAGCCGCCAGCGTGGCCCAGGCGCGTAGCGATGTGTCCTGGAGTGTTGGCATAGGCGCCCCGGGTGCCTCCATGGTGGTGGGCAATGCCCCTGTGTATGTGCAGCCAGCACCCGTGTACTACCAGCCTGCCCCGGTGTACTACCAACCGCCGCCACCTGTTTACGTGCGGCCAGCGCCCGTGTACTACCAGCCGCAGCCGGTGTATGTACGCCCCGCGCCGGTGTACTACCAGCCGCAAGTGGTTTACCCCGGCTGGGGCCGCCACCACGGCCACCACCGCGATTGGGATGGCGACGGCCGCTGGAACCGCTGATTTAGTAAGTAAAAGTAGTCTGCAGCGCAGGTAGTACCTGCGCAGGCAGCTACTGAATACATAGCAAAAGGGCCCCATGTGGGCCCTTTTTATTTGCCCTTGGCGTTCAGGCTGTGAATGCCAGCGACTGCTGGTAGACGCGTGGCGTCACGGCGTGGCGTCTTTTGAAGTGCCGCTGAAAGTGGCTTTGGTCGGCAAAGCCCAGGCTGTGGGCCACGTCGGCCAGGCTGCCGCCGCGCTTGAGCAGCTGCTTGCCCTGGTTGATGCGCTGGTCCAGTTGGAAGGCGTGCGGCGTTTGGCCGTAGGCCTGTTTGAAGCTGCGCAGCAGGTGGTAGCGGCTGAGGCCGGCGGTGTGGGCCAGGTCGTCCAATGTGAGGTTGTCGGCCAGCTGGTCGAGTATGCAGTTGCGGGTGCGCTGCAGCGCGCCGGTGGGCAGGGCCGTGGGCTGTGCCTGGCGCGGGTGGCCAAAGCAGTGGGTGAGCAGAAAGCCCTGCAGCGCTTCGTCGGCGGCCAGGGTGCTGTCGCCATGCTCCAGGGTGTGGAATAGCGCATCAAACTGCTGGTACAGCCGGGCAGAGTTGCTGTGCGCCTGCGTAAACGGGGTGTAGTCGCCGCCACCATGCCAAGCATTTTCGGCCTGCAGGTGCCTAACCCAGGCCGTGTCTACGAACAGCATGCGGTACGACCAGGGCTGGCCTGGGCGTGGGTTGCAGGCATGGGCGTCGCCGGGGTTGAAGAACACCGCCATGCCCTGGTGGATGGCAGCCTGGTGCCGGTGGTTGCGGTAAGTGGCGTGGCCGGCGTCCACCACGCCAAAGGAGAATTCATCGTGCGAATGGGTGTCGTAGCAGGTGCTGCCCTGCGTGACGCGGCGCATTTCCACATGGGGCAGCAGGGCGCTGCGGCGCAGCTGTTGCATAAGCCTACCTTTCAGGGTCTAGGCCAGCATGGCTGCCACGGCGGCAACCAGCATCAAGGCCATGGTGCGATTAAACAGCAACTGGTGGCGCGCAGGCGCCAGCCAGCGGCGCAGCACGGTGCCCAGTGCTGCCCACGCCGCCACCGAAACGCAGCACACGGCCCCTGACACGGCGCAGAAGATGTGCAGCAGCGTCGACGTGTCGGGCCCCGCGCTGACAAACAGGCCCACGCCTGCAAGCGCCACCAGCCAGGCCTTGGGGTTCAGGCTTTGCGACAGCACGCCTTGCAGCCAGGCGCTGTGGCGCGCGGCCGTGGGGGCTTCGGCACTGCTGGGGGCTGCACTGGCGATGCGGGCTGACAGGTACAGCAGGTAGGCCGCGCCCAGGTACTGCAGCCCCTGGGCCAGCGCCGGGTAGGCCTGTAGCACGCCGCCCAGGCCGCTGCCCACCAGCCAGACGATGGCCACATAGCTGAGGCTGGCGCCCAGCACATGCGGCAGGGCGCGCACAAAGCCCCGGTGCGCGCCTAGGTGGGCGGCGATCACATTCACCGGCCCGGGCGAGATGGCGCCGGCCAGGGAAAACAGAAACATGGGCAGCAGTATCGACAGCATGGCACTCCCGGGTGGAACAAGTGCGTGCAGTGTCTGCTGCGAGGCGCTGGCGGTATTGAACGATATTGCTGAATGCCAGGCCGCAAAAGAAAATAGCTCCTGGCGCAGGTACTGCCTGCGCCAGGAGCTATGGATTTTGTAGCGGACTAAAGCTGCGTCGGCTTACATCTTGGGCAGCATCTGGCCGCGGATTTCGCCGCCCTTGTTGGTGGCGGTGTGCACATTGGCGTACCACTTGCCGGCCAGCAGGTCGGCGGCTTGGGCGGGGGTCAGGGTGGCCTGGCCTTCCAGCGGGCTGGTGCTGCTGCTGAAGGGGATGACCACGCCGGCATTGGCGCCCGCAGCGGCGGGGCCGTGGAAGTGGGCGGCGGTGGCCGGGCCTGTCAGGCCGGAGAAGCTGATCTTCCAGCTCAGCACATTGGTGCTTTTGTCCAGCCAGGCCTCGGCCTTGCCGGTGCCGGGCGAGGTGTTGGGTGGTACCTCGTTGGCGCTGGACATGTTGCCGGTCAGCGCGACCTTGGTAGAGGGTTGCATGGTGCTGCAACCTGCGATGCCCAGCACCAGGGCTGTGGCTACAAACAGAGTCTGAGGAAAGTAACGGCGTGAACCCATGGTGTTGGTCTCCTGTTGGAATAGCTGTGGGCGGCGGGGTAAAACCAGTCTAGCACCGCCCTGGGCGCAGCGCGTGGTAAGACCCTCTGCTGCTGTAGGCCGGCGGGTGCCGCGAGACGGGAATTTACATAGTTTCAAAATTCAGGTCAAAACAGGCTGTGGCGCAGGTAAAACATGCGCTGGATGCTATGTATTCGGTAGCGTTGGCGCGGCAAGCCCGTGCGTACCGCCCCCTAGAATGAACCGATGACCTTCTTCCACCCCTTTCTCCGCCGACTGGCCCTGTGCTGCGCTGCGCTGGGCGGCCATGCGGCCTTTGCCCAGGCGCCAGCGGCCCCGCCAGTGCCCGCCCACCCGGATGCCGTGTCGCGCGACGCGCAGCGCGCCTACCAGAGCGCCCGTGAAAAGCTGGTGCAGATACGCACCCTGGTGCGTGATACGAACACCCAGTCCAGCGTGGGTTCGGGCTTTTTTGTGTCGGTCGACGGCCTGGTGATGACCAACTTCCACGTCGCCAGCCAGCTGGCGCTGGAGCCCGAGCGCTACCGCGGTGTGATGGTGTCGGTAGACGGCAAGCAGGCCGAGGTGGACCTGCTCGCCTTCGACGTGCTGCACGACCTGGCTCTGCTGCGCGTGCGCGACTCGGCGGGCGAGCGGCCGGCGCTGGACTTCCGCCCCGCCGACCGCCCGCTGGAGCGCGGCGAGCGCCTGTATTCGCTGGGCAACCCGCTGGACATCGGCTTTGCGGTGACCGAGGGCACCTACAACGGCACGGTGCAGCGCAGCTTCTACCCGCGCATCTTTTTCAGCGGCGCCATCAACCCCGGCATGAGCGGCGGCCCGGTGCTGGACGAGGCCGGCGAGGTGATAGGCGTGAACGTGTCCAAGCGGCTGGACGGCGAGCTGGTCAGCTTCCTGGTGCCGGCCGAGTTCGCCCAGGCGCTGGTGGCGCGCGCGGCCACGCTGCCGCCCATCACCAAGACGGCGCAGGCCGAGGTCACGCGCCAGCTGCTGCTGCACCAGGACGCGATGGCCAAGCGCTTCATGGCCACGCCCTTCAAGGCACAGACCTACCAGGGCTATAGCGTGCCGGTGCCCGACGACGCCATGGCCCGCTGCTGGGGCCGCGCCAGCGATGCCAGCCTCAAATCCTTTTCAGTAGAGGTGACCGACTGCCAGCTGGACAGCCAACTGTTTGCCGGCCAGATCACCACCGGCTTTATCAAGGTGCACCACGAGGCGTATGACGCGCCCAAGCTGGGGCCGCTGCGCTTTGCCACCCTGTTTGGCGAGCGCATGGCCTCGGAGCGCTTCATGGCCCAATCCAACGCGCAAAAGACGGCGGCCGAATGCTCCGAGCGCTACATCGACCGGGGTGGCATGGCGCTGCGCGCGGTGGTCTGCATGAATGCCTTCCGCAAGCTGCGCGGCCTGTACGACATGTCGGTGGTGGTGACCTCGGTGAACCAGTCCACCCAGGGCGTGCGCGCCCGCATAGATGCCTACGGCGTGGGCTTTGACAACGGCCTGGCCCTGGCGAGCTATTACGTGAACGCTTTCAAATGGGTGGGTGCGCAATGAGTACCGTAGAACAAGCCATGGCCGCAGGCGCCATGCCCGTGATGTCCGGGACAGCGGCCACGCACAGCGTGCTTGGCCTGCTGGAGGTGCTGGACCGCAGCGGCGACATTCTGCAGCGCCTGCCGGTGCTGCAATGGCCGGTCACGGTGGGGCGCGCCCTGCACACCGACCTGGTGCTGGACGACCTGCATGTGGCGCCCGAGCATGTGCGCATCGAGGCCACCGCGCCCGGCGCTTTGGCCGTGCACGTGCTGGACACCGTGAACGGCGTGCAGCAGGGCGGCAAGCACTACCCGCGTGGCACCCAGTTCAACTGGCTGCATGGCCAGGAGCTGGGCGTGGGCCGATTGCGTCTGCGCTTGCGCCTGGCCGAGCAGCCGGTGGCGCCGGAGGTGGCGCTGCCGCGCTTTGACTGGCACAACCTGGTCGCCACCCTGGTGCTGCTGGCCCTGGTGTTGGGCCTGACCTGGGCCGAGGTCTGGCTGGCCGTGCCCGAGTCCGCGCAGTTCATGCAGAAGCTGGGCTTCTCGGTGGGCGTGCTGCTGGGCGTGACTGTGCTGTGGGCCGGCGTGTGGGCACTGGCCACCAAGCTGTTTACCGGCTACCCGCAGTTCTGGCGCCATGTGCGCATCGTGCTGGGCAGCATGGTGCTGGTGGACGTGCTGATTTACCTCAGCACCTACCTGGGCTTTGCCTTTGGCTGGGATGTGTTCTCGCGCTACCACAGCCTGGCCTATGTGCTGGCCCTGGCTGGCGGCCTGTACCTGCAGCTGCGCATCGTGGCCGTGCACCGGCGCACCTCCATGGCGGTGCTGGTGCTGGCCCTGGGCCTGGCCTGCGGCGCCACCATGGTCTGGAAGGACCGCAACCAGAGCGCGCCCTACCTGGCCGCTTTGTACCCGCCCAGCTGGCGCCTGGCCCACCCGGTGCCGGTGGCGCAGTGGATGCAGGAGGCCGGCGCGCTGCGTGAGCGTCTGGACGCGCGTTTACAGAACGACGAAGACGACGATACGCCCGGCACCGACGAGGACGCGGAAGAATAGATGCATCAAATTGGCTAGCAGCGCAGATAGCACCTGCGCTGCCCGCTATGACTTCCGTAGCGCCGCAGAATACCGGCGGCCTGCGGGTGATTGGCACAGGCCGGCCAGCAAACTAGTGGGGAAGGCCGTAGACTCTCGCCTCTTTCACCCTCACTGGATATTTGCCATGTCTCTCTCCCTCTATCAAGCCTCCGTTCCCCTGTTCGTCCAGATCCTGGGTGGTCTGAGCAGCGTGCTGCGTAAGGCCGAAGTCCACGCCACCGAAAAGAAGATTGACCCGAATGCCCTGCTGCAGGCGCGCCTGTTCCCTGACATGTTCGCGCTGACCCGCCAGGTGCAGATCGCCGCCGACTTCGCCAAGGGCGCTGCCGCCCGCCTGGCCGGTGTGGATGTGCCGGCGTATGAAGATACTGAAACCAGCTTTGCCGACCTGCAGGCCCGCATCGCCAAGACCCTGGCTTTCATCCAGAGCGTGCCGGCTGCCGACATCGATGCCGGTAGCGAGCGCACCATCGTGCTGCGCCCCGGCACACCCAACGAGAAGACCCTGCAAGGCAACACCTACCTGCTGCACTACACCCTGCCGCACTTCTTCTTCCACACCACCACGGCCTACGACATCCTGCGCCACAACGGCGTGGAAATCGGCAAGAAGGACTTTGTAGGTACGTTCTGATTGAGCCAGGCGTGATGAAGGGGCGGGCTGCTTTTTCCAGGGATACCGCGGAACCGGCTTTGCCGGGCCGCTGGTATCGCCCCCTGCAAGGGGGTTGGCGGAAGACGCGTAGCGCTGGAGCCTGGGGGTGAGCCAACTTCTCCTTGCGCCCATGGAGGGGCTGCTTGACTTTGTGTTGCGTGACATCCTGACCCGGGTGGGCGGGGTGGACCGCTGCGTGTCCGAGTTCATCCGCATCACCAGCACGCTGCTGCCCGAGCGGGTGTTTGTGCGCTACGTGCCTGAGTTGCAGAACGGCGGGCGCACGCTGGCCGGCGTGCCGGTGCGCCCGCAGCTGCTGGGCTCCGACCCGGCCTGCCTGGCCGAGAACGCGGCACGCCTGGCCGGCATGGGCACCATGGGGATCGACCTGAATTTTGGCTGCCCGGCCAAGGTGGTGAACCGCCACGGCGGCGGCGCGGCCCTGCTGGACGAGCCCGAGCTGGTGGCCCGTATCGTGGCTGCCGTGCGGCGTGCCGTGCCGGCCGAGCAGCCGGTATCGGCCAAGATGCGCCTGGGCTTCAACGACGACAGCCGGGCCGTGGAATGCGCCCTGGCTATTTGCCAGGCCGGGGCCGACGAACTGGTGGTGCATGCGCGCACCAAGGCCGACGGCTACCGCCCGCCGGCCTACTGGCACCGCATCCAGGACATCCGCGCCGCGGTGCGGATTCCGGTGGTGGCCAATGGCGAGATATGGACCGTGGAAGACGCCCGGCGTTGCCGCGCCGAGTCTGGCTGCGACACGTTGATGCTGGGCCGTGGCATGGTAGCCGACCCGGGCCTGGGCTGGGCCATCCGCGCTGATTCGGGGGCTGGTTCTTACAGCCCGCTGCCACATGTGCCCTGGGCTGATATACGGCCGCAGATCATGGCTTTCTGGCAGCTGGTGTGCAGCCAGTTGGAGCCGCGCCAGCGCGCGGGGCGGCTCAAGCAATGGCTGAACTTTCTGCGCCGCCGCTACCCCGAGGCGGAGCTGGCTTTCATGGCGCTGCGCACCCTGACCGACCAGGCCCAGGTCAGCGCCTGGCTGCAGAAGAATGTGAGTTAAATATGGCTCTGGCGCAGGTATGTCCTGCACAAGGGGCTATGAAAATAGTAGCGGTTTCGCAGGCCGGTGGCCGGCCGTTTCGGCGCAGGCCGATAGCAGTGCGTCCAGCTGCTGGGCGAAGCTGGCCTGCAGCTGCTGCAGCCTGGGCAACTGGGCCTTGGCTTCGGCGCTGGCGCCGGTGATCTGCAGGCGCAGCACTTCCAGGCCGGCGCTGCGCAGCGACTGCAGATGGGTTCCCACGGCTGCAAACTCGCTCTGGTGGCCGTATTCCGCCTGGCCGCGTTGCAGGTACCAGTTGCTGAAGCGTTCCGGGTAGCTGGCGGTTTGCTCGGTGTGGCCTTCGGTCGATGCGATGTCGGCGATCTGTTGCACCCAGGCCTGGTGGTCGTGCGCGGCCAGCAGCAGGGGGAAGTCGGCTGGAGCCCAGGGCATCACGCCCCAGACGCGCCAGGCCTCGGGCGATGTGAAGCGGCTGGCCCAGCCGGCCACGGCCTCGGCCGGCATGGGGCGGGCAATGCCATAGCCCTGGGCCCAGTCGCAGCCCAGTTGCAGCAGCAAAAGGCCGTGGGCGATGGTTTCCACGCCCTCGGCGATCACACCCCGGTCAAAGGCCTTGGCCAGGCCGACGATGGCGTCCACCAGGGTCAGGTCGTCCGGGTCGTCCAGCATGTCGCGCACAAAGGACTGGTCGATCTTCAGGGTATTGGCGGGCAGGCGCTTCAGGTAGGCCAGTGAGGAGTAGCCGGTGCCGAAGTCGTCCAGTGCGAACTGCACGCCCAGCTTCTGGCAAGAGGCCATCACATTGCGCATGTGCTGCACGTCCTCCAGGGCGGCGGATTCCAGAATTTCAAGCTCCAGCATCTGCGGCGAGACCTCGGGCACGCGCGCCAGGATGTTGGCCAGCCGCTCCACAAAGTCGGGCTGCTGGAAATGGCGGGCCGCGATGTTCACGCTGACCACCCAGCGCTGGCCAAGGGCTGCCCAGCGCTGCATTTGCTGCAGGGCGTGCAGCAGCACCCATTCGCCGATGTCGATGATGACGTCGGTGTCCTCCACCAGGGGCAGGAAGTGGTAGGGGCCGAGCAGGCCGTCTTCCGGGTGCTGCCAGCGCAGCAGGGCCTCCATGCCGAAGACCTGGCCGCTGCGCATGTTCACCTTGGGCTGGTAGTGCAGGCGCAGTTCGCCGTCCATCATGGCCTGGCGCACGCGGGTGCGCTGCTGGTGGTGGGTGTGGACTTCCTGGTCGTGCTGGGCGTCAAACACGTGGAAGCGGTTGCGCCCGGTCTGCTTGGCCTGCACCATGGCCTGGTCGGCGTGGCGCAGCAGGATGTCGAGGTTGGTGTCCAGCGGGGCTTCGTCCTGCGGGTAGATGGCGATGCCGATGCTGGAGGTGAGGTTGATGGTGTGGCCGTCCAGCACGTAGGGGGCGGCCAGCAGGGCCTGCACCTTGGCGACCTGTTGCAGCACCTCGGCCTGGTCGTTCTGGTCTTTCAGCAGCAGCACGAACTCGTCACCGCCCAGGCGGGCCAGGCCGTGGTCGTCGCCAGCGTACTGGGTCAGGCGGCTGGCCACGGCCTGCAGCAGGCGGTCGCCGTAGTTGCTGCCGTAGCGCTCGTTGATGGGCTGGAAGTGGTCCAGATCCAGCAGGCAGATGGCCAGCTGTTTGCGGTGGTGGCGGGCCTGCAGAATGGCCAGGCTGAACAGCTCCTGCATGGCCGGCCGGTTGTGCAGGCCGGTCAGCACGTCGTGGCCGATCTGCCAGGAGATTTCCTGGATCAGCTGGCTTTTTTCGCTGACGTCGCGGAACACCAGCACGCAGCCCACCGCACCGCCGTCGGCCTGGCGGATGGGGGCGGCCGTGTATTCGATGGCGCAGCGTTCGCCCGAGGGGTGCAGCAGGATCTGGTTGGTGGCGTGCACCACGGTTTCGGTCAGGTACAGGGGCGGGGCGGCCTCGAAGGCGCTGGTTTCCATGGCGTCGTTCAGCAGCTCGAACACCAGGCTCAGGCTGTTGCCATGGGCCTGTTCGAAGCTCCAGCCCGTGAGTTGCTGCGCCAGGGCGTTGAGGGTTTCGATGCGGCCCTCCATGTCGGTGGTAATGACCGCGTCGCCGATGGATGCCAGTGTTACCTCGGCGCGCTCTTTCTCGTTCATCAGCGCGGTCTGGGCTTGGGTCAGCGAGGCCACCAGGGACTGCACTTCGTTGGCCATATTGTTGAAGGTCAGCGCCAGTGCGCGTGACTCGAACGGGCCGGTGACTTCCATGCGCGCGTTGTGGTCGCCACGTTTGAATCGGTTGGTGGCGCTGACTAGGCGGCGCACCATGCGGTTGTTGGCGCCGGCCACCCAGCCCATCAGCAGCAGTATGGACAGCACGGTCAGGCCGGCGGCCCACAGTTGGGCGCGCAGCTTGGACCAGGCGCTGTTGAGCGAGGGCACGGGACTGATCTGTACCGTCAGTACGCCGGCGCTGGAAGCGCTCTCCGACGGACCCGGCACCTCGAAGTGCGCGGTATATGGCTGGACGGGTACCAGGTGGGTGAACCAGGACGGATAGTTGTCCAGCATGGCGGCCGTGCTGCGCAGGGTAATAGATGGGGCCGGGCTGGCCGGTTGCCAGACCAGACTATCCCAGTCGGGGTTGGCCTGCGACTGGGCGCTGAGCAGGCTTTCCAGCCGGCCCGGCGTGGGGTGGGTGAGCGCATCGGCCAGCGCCGGCACCAGCAGCAGCGGCACCTGGCGCAACGCCAGCTGAAACCGCTCCTGGGCGGCCACGGTTTCGTTCTTGACCAGCAACTGGTAGCGCACCGTACCCGCGATCGCGAACAGCACCAGTATCGGAACAAACATCCGTGTGGTGGTGTTCAACGTCAGCCAGGGACGTATGACTTTGATCTTGGGCATGTGCTGGTGGAGACAAATAATCGGCGTTTGGCTGACTTAGTACGTTGCTCAATCTATGGATGTTACTTTATGTAATTTGTAACAGAAGGGGTGCACTCTTGGACACCATGCGTGGTCCGCATCTTGCCAAAAGCCATCGCGTTTTTGATCAGAAATTTGTAAAGCATGCCAAGCTCAAAAATTGGGCTGCTACTTGTCCATACTGCACTCGCAGCTATGGATTAAATAGCCTGCCTGGTCAATTTCAGGTATTGCTCAGCGCCGATTTGCCCATGGGGGTAGCCATGGAGACCTCAAGAAGCGGTATTTTTATGGTTTACAAAATGCATTTACACCGGCTCCAAAAGAGCCTTAGGCAGCGGTGCTGAGCCACAAGTTTCATTCGAAGCGTTTGAGGCTTGAAGTTATCATATTTGCGTTTTCTTCGCGTTGTTGTGGCGCCTCAAATCCATGAATTTTTTGTGTTACGTGATTAATTGGCAATTATTTGATTAAAAAAACTGATTTTTAAATCATTTATATTAAATTTTGCATTTTTAACTAAAATCAGGTCACCAGTTTTCATTCCCGGGTACTGCCATGACCGCTACGAGTTCGCCATCCGTTTCCAATGCCGCCGTGCAAGCCAGTCCCACGCTGGAATACCTGTCGTTTCGGCTGGGTACGGTGGAGTACGGCATCGACATCCTGAAGGTGCAGGAAATACGCGGCTACGAGCAGCCCACCCGCATCGCCAGCGCGCCGGACCATATCCGGGGTGTGCTGAATTTGCGTGGTGTGATCGTGCCCATCGTGGATCTGCGGTTGCGCCTGGGCCAGGCGGAGGCAGGGTTTGACCGGCTGACCGTCACCATCGTGCTGCACCTGGCGCAGGGTTTGGTTGGCGCTGTGGTGGATGCGGTCAGTGATGTGACCTTGCTCACACCGGAGCAGATCCGGCCGGCGCCGCAATTCGACACCTCTGTGGATGCCGACTACATCACCGGCATTGGTACGCTGGGCGAGGCGGATCGCCCACGCATGCTGGTCTTGCTGGACATTGAGAAACTAATGGCAAACGCTGTTGCGGGAGGTGCTGCCCAAGCGCTAGAGTAACCCTACAAAAAACAAGGGATATTGCCATGAAGAATGTCAAAATTTCTACGCGTCTGGCAGCTGCTTTTTCCCTGATGGTGGGCCTGTTGTTGTTGGTTTCCGCCGCAGGCTTGCTGCAGATGGCCACCATGTGGCGCGGCACCGACGACATCATCACCAACTGGCTGCCCAGTGTCGGGGTGCTGGGGCGGATGAATACCGCCACTTCCGACTTTCGCATCACCGAGTTCCAGCATGTGCTCAATACCGAGGATGCTGCGATGCAGGGTATTGAAAAAAACATGGCCAGGGTACTGGCGGGTTTTGAGCAGAACCGCCAGGCTTATACGAAGATGATCAGCAGCGACGAAGAGCGCAAGCTATATGACAGCTTTTCCGCCGACTGGAAGCGTTACCTGGAGATCCATGAGCAGGTGCTGGCCGCCTCGCGCAAGAATGACAACGATGCCGCCCGCAAGCTGCTGGAGGGCGATTCACAGAAGTACTTTGACAGCTCCAGTGCCGAGCTGGACAAGCTGGTCGAACTGAACTCCAAGGGTGCCACAGACGCCGGTGTGCTGGCCCAGAATGCCTATGGCTCGGCGCGCGCCTCCTTGATCGGCGTGGCCTTGCTGGGTCTGGTGATCGCCATCGCCGCTGCCATGTGGCTGATACGCTCCATCACCCGGCCGTTGACGGTGGCTGTAGACGCCATCCAGCGCGTGGCCGGCGGCGACCTGAGCCGGCGCATCGAATCCCATTCCACCGACGAAACCGGGCTGTTGCTGAGCGCGCTGCAGGGCATGCAGGAAAGCCTGGTGACGGTGGTGTCCCATGTGCGCCAGGGCTCGGACAGCGTGGCCACCGCCAGCGCCGAAATCGCCCAGGGCAATAGCGACCTGTCCGGCCGTACCGAGCAACAGGCCAGCGCACTGGAAGAAACCGCGGCCTCGATGGAGGAGCTGTCCAGCACCGTCAAACACAACGCCGACAATGCGCGCCAGGCCAACCAGCTGGCGGTGAGTGCCTCCAGCGTGGCGGTGCAGGGCGGCGAGGTGGTCAGCCAGGTGGTGGACACCATGAAGGGCATCAACGACAGCTCGAAGAAGATCAGCGACATCATCAGCGTGATCGACGGCATCGCCTTTCAAACGAACATCCTGGCGCTGAACGCCGCCGTGGAGGCCGCCCGTGCCGGCGAACAAGGGCGCGGTTTTGCCGTGGTGGCCAGCGAGGTGCGTAGTCTGGCCCAGCGCAGCGCGACTGCCGCGAAGGAGATCAAGATACTGATCGACAACAGCGTGAGCCAGGTAGACCAGGGCACAAACTTGGTCGCCAAGGCCGGCAGCACCATGACCGAAGTGGTCAATGCCATCCGTCGCGTGACCGACATCATTGGCGAAGTCAGCTCGGCCAGCGGCGAGCAAAGCCAGGGCGTGGCCCAGGTGGGTGAGGCCATCACCCAGATGGACCAGGTCACGCAGCAGAACGCCGCCCTGGTGGAGGAGAGCGCCGCTGCCGCCAGCAGCCTGAATTCCCAGGCCCAACTGCTGTTGCAGAGCGTGGCGGCCTTCAAGCTGGCTTAGTGGGTAAATAGGCCGCTGGCGCAGGTGGAACATGCGCTAGGTGCTCTTTAAAATATAGCGGAACCTATGGGTTGCTTGTTACTGGCGACATAAAACGACACAAACCGATACGGCGCCGAGAAGACCCGCCGGCTACCGCACTGAACCATGGAGGCCTTGATTAACCACGGGGTCACACCATGAAATTTCGCTTCCATAGAAATCTGAAACGCAGCTTGTTTGGCCTGATGGGGGCCGGCATTCTGGCCGGCGGCCTCAGCGCCTGCATGGGCCACCGAGAGCACGGCTTCGGCGGTCCGATGACCGAAGAGCGCAGCGCCGAGATGCGCGGCAAGATGATCGAGAAAGTCGGCAAGAAGCTGGAGCTGAACGATGCGCAGAAGCAGCTGCTGGGCGTGCTCGGCGACAAGCTGCAGGAGCAGCGCAAGGCCTTGATGGCCGGCGGTGATCCGCGTGCCGACATGCTGGACCTGGTCAACGGCGCGAAGTTCAACCGCAGCCGCGCCCAGGCCATGGTGGAGGAAAAGACCAGCGCCCTGCGCAGCAAGAGCCCTGAGGTGATTGCCGCCGCAGCCGACTTTTATGACGCGCTCAACCCGGCACAGCAGCAGCAGGTGCGCGACTTTTTGCAGCGCCGGGGCGGCATGTGGCGCCACGGATGAGCCTGTTGTTCCCCCTTAGGCTGCAGCGCTACGCGTCTTTCGCCAACCCCCCTGAGGTGGGGCAACACCACCAGCAGCCTGGCAAAGCCAGTTCTGCGGTGTTTCTGGGGGGGGGGCGCGTGTTAACTGACGCCTGGGTAGAGAATCCAGCATGCCGAAAATCCTCCTGATCGATGACGACGCCGAACTGGGCGGGCCGCTAGCCCAGTACTTCCAGCGCTTTGGCCTGGAGCTGGTCTGCGCGCTCACGCCCAGCGCCGGGCTGGCACTGCTGCGCCAGGGCGGGCTGGATGCCGCCATCCTGGACGTGATGCTGCCCGAGATGGATGGCTTCGCGCTGTGCCGCACCATCCGCAAGGACAGCGACATCCCCATCATCATGCTGACTGCGCGCGGCGAGGTGATGGACCGGGTGGTCGGCCTGGAGCTGGGTGCCGACGACTACCTGCCCAAGCCCTTTGAGCCGCGCGAACTGGTGGCCCGGCTGCTGACCGTGCTGCGCCGCCAGCGCCAGCCCGATGCGCTGCAGCAGTTGCTATTCGACGGCCTGGCGATCGACCTGGACACCCGCAGCGTGCGGCGCCACGGCCAGGCGGTGGAGCTGACCAGTACCGAATTCGAGTTGCTGGGCCTGCTGGCGCGCGAGCCGGGCAAGGTCTTCAGCCGCGATGACATCCTGAACCGCCTGCGCGGCCATGAGGCCGAGCTGCAGACCCGCGCGGTAGACCTGCTGGTCAGCCGCCTGCGCAAGAAGCTGGAGCCGCTGGACTGCATCAAAACCTGGCGTAACGCCGGCTATTCCCTGGCGGTGGCCCGTGCGTAAGCGACCGGCCCGCTGGCGCAGAGCGCGCCATGCTTTCAAACACTCGCTGCGCTGGCGCTTGGTGGGCTTGTTCCTGGCACTGGCGTTGGCCATGTCGGTCGCCTTTGTGGGCGGCATGCAGCAGGCTTTTTCGGTCGGTTGGCGCGCCGCTGCGCGGCCGCTGCTGGCCGACTATGTGGACCATCTGGTGGCCGACCTGGGCAGTCCGCCCAGCATAGAGCGGGCCCAGGCACTGGTGCAGCGCTTGCCTTTGTCGGTGCGTCTGGACGGCCCGCAAGTGCATTGGGATTCGCATCCCGGCAAGTCCGAACGTAGCAGGGGTCGCAGGCATGGTGACGATGGCGAGCCCGGCCTGCTGTCGCGCACCACCGCCGACGGTACGCGCGTGGTGCTAGGCCTGGGCTTGAGCGGGACGGAGGAGGATTGGCCGCAGTCGCGCCACTTCATCGTATGGGGCACGCTGGGTGTCTTGCTGCTGCTCACCGCTGTGGCTTATGCGGTGGTACGCCGCCTGCTGCGCCCGCTGGACGATATACGTCTGGGTGCGCAGCGCTATGGCTCGGGGAATTTCAGCCAGCCGATACCGCTGCGCCGCCGGGACGAACTAGGTGACTTGGCCCAGCGCATCAATACCATGGCGCAAGACATCCACCAGATGCTGGAGGCCAAACGCGGCCTGCTGCTGGCCATCAGCCACGAGTTGCGTTCACCCCTGACCCGGGCGCGATTGAATACCGAACTGCTGCCCGAAACCGCCGAGCTGCAGCCTCTGCGGGAGCCCCTGCTGCGCGACCTGGCGCTGATGCGCGACCTGGTCAGCGATCTGCTGGAGAGCGAGCGCCTGGCCAGCCCGCATGCGGCCCTGTACCTGGAGCCCACCGATCTGGCCGCGCTGGTGCGGGAGGTGGTGACCGATCCGGCCGTACAGCTGCATTTGCAGCCCGGCTTGCCCGCCTGGCCGCTGGACCGCGCACGCCTGCGCCTGCTGCTGCGCAACCTGGTGCACAACGCCCAATTGCACGGCCAGGCTCCGGTGGAGGTGCATTTGCAGCGCGTGGGGCAGGGCGTGCAGTTGCGCGTGCGCGACCATGGACCCGGCGTGGCCGAGGTGCAGTGGGCCCAACTGGCCGAACCCTTTTACCGGGCCGATGCGGCGCGCCAGCGCGGCACCGGCGGCGTGGGGCTGGGCCTGTACCTGTGCCGGCTGGTGGCGCAGGCCCATGGCGGACAGCTCATTTTGCGACCCGCGCAGCCGGGCCTGGAGGCGGTGCTGGATCTGCCATTGCCGGGCGCAGCGCCTTGACCCACAGTGCCTCCGCATAGGTAGTACGGAGCGCACAAGGGCATTTGCTATCTCGGATAATTCTGGGCCGTATGCGCGCTTTGGCGCACCTCATTTATCCACTAGGGCCGCCATGGATACCCCGTTTATTGACGTCAGCTATGCCCCTTGGGTGGTGGTGGTGTCCTATTTGATCGCCAGTTTTGCGTCCTATGTGGCGCTGGACCTGGCCAAACGTGTACGCGTGCAGGACCGCTTGCTGAGCATAGGCTGGTGGGCTGGTGGTTCGCTGGCCCTGGGCACAGGTATCTGGTCCATGCACTTCGTGGGCATGTTGGCCATGAGCCTGCCGTTTGCCGTGGGCTATGGCTATGTGGTGACGGCGTTGTCCTGGGTGGCGGCGGTGGTGGTATCGGCGATCGCCCTGTATGTGGCCAGCCGCAACCGCCTGACCATGGCGCGCCTGCTGGGCGGCTCTATCACCATGGGCGCTGGCATTTGCGCCATGCACTACACCGGCATGGCGGCCATGGACATGGTGCCCGGCATCCGCTGGTCCACGCCCTGGGTGCTGGCTTCGGTGGCCGTGGCAGTGGGGGCTTCGGCCGTGGCCTTGTTGATCTTTTTCTGGCTGCGCGGCCTGAAGGGTTGGGCCGCCCGGCGCTGGGAACTGGTGGCTGCACTGGTGCTGGGAGCGGGCATCAGCGGCATGCATTACACCGGTATGGCGGCGGCGTCGTTCCCCCTGGGTTCGCTGTGCCGGAGCGCGAACGAGCTGGGCGGTGACGGCCTAGGCCTGCTGGTGTCCGTGGCCACCGTGGTGTTGCTGACCATGACCATGCTGACCTCCGTTATCGACGCGCGCATGCAAAGCAAGACCGAGGTGCTGGCCACCTCCCTGCAAAAAGCCAATACCGAGCTGCAGCAACTGGCCTTCCGTGATGCCCTGACCGGCCTGCCGAACCGGCTGCTGTTCGACGACCGGGTAGCCTTGGCGGTGGAGCGCAGCGTGCGCGACGGCACCTTGCTGGCCGTCCTGTTCGTGGACCTGGATGGCTTCAAACCCGTCAACGATTCCTTCGGCCATGGCTTTGGCGACATGGTGCTGCGCGAAATGGCCCAGCGCCTGGCCCGCGTGGCCCGCACCACGGACACCGTGGCCCGCGTGGGTGGCGACGAGTTCGTGTTGCTGCTGGAGGGCGGGCTGGACACCACCGCCACGGCACAGATCGCCCAGCGCATCATCGACGAGCTGACCCAGCCGGTGACGGGCGGTGAGCACGAGGTGCGCCTGTCCTGCTCCATCGGTATTGCCATGTACCCCTCAGACGGCACGCGCGACCAGCTGATGGCCCATGCCGACGCGGCCATGTACGCTGCCAAGCGCGGCGGTGGCACGGCGTATGCGTTTTTCGAGCCACACATGAATGCCGGCATACGCGAGCAGATCGAGCTGCAGCACGACCTGCGCCGGGCTATGGAGAACGGTGGTGAGCTGGCCCTGCATTACCAGCCCAAGGTGGGCGCGGGCGGCAGTCTCATCACTGGGGTAGAGGCCCTGTTGCGCTGGAACCACCCGGTGCGCGGCATGGTCAGTCCGGCCGTGTTCATTCCCGTGGCGGAGCGTTTTGGCCTGATCAACCGACTGGGCAACTGGGTCATAGAAGAAGGCTGCCAGCAGATGCGCGCCTGGATGGCGCAGGGCCTGCGCATACGCGTGGCCATCAATTTGTCGGTGCACCAGCTGCGACAGGACGATCTGGTGCAGCGCGTGGAGCTGGCCTTGCAACGCTATGCGGTAGACCCGGCGCTGCTGATTTTCGAGATCACCGAGTCCGTGGCCATGGAGGATGCGGAAGGCACGTTCAAGGCTTTTGAAAATCTGGGCCGGATCGGCGTCAAGCTGTCCATCGACGACTTCGGCACCGGCTATTCCAGCCTGTCCTATCTGCGCCGCCTGCATGTTAGCCAGCTGAAGATCGACCAGTCTTTTGTACAGGATCTGGAGAGTAGCTCCGACGCCCGTGCCATTGTTGCGGCCGTGGTGCAGCTGGCCCACGCGCTGGGTCTGAGTGTGGTGGCCGAGGGTGTGGAAACCGTCGCCCAGCGTGATGTGCTGACGGCGCTGAGTTGCGACGAGCTGCAGGGCTACCTGTTTGCTAAGGCCATGCCGGCCAGCATGATGGCCGACTGGGCCGTGAATATTGGCCGGCCTGCCGATCTGACGTTCAAAGAGTCGGCGTATCTGAGCTGAACCGGACCGGCTGTTTCAGTGTTTTCAAAGGGGGGATCAAGATGGAATTGCGTAAACAGTGGCTGCTGGCCGTGGGCATGCTGTTAGGCCCGGTGCTGGCTGTCGCGGCCGATGAGCTGGCGCTGGCCCAGGCAAAGAACTGCCTGGACTGCCATGCGGTCAACCAGGCTGTCGTGGGGCCGGCATTCAAAGACATCGCGGTGCAGTACGCAGGCCAGTCGGGCATGGTGGAAAAGCTGGCCCATACCATCATCCATGGCGGCCCCACCGACCAAATGGACTCCATGCCGGCCAACCCCCAAGTGTCGGAGGCCGAAGCCCGACAACTGGCGGCTTGGATCTTGGGCTTGAAATAGCGCGCGCAGTCCGGAACGGCCAGGCTAGCGTGGGCCGCTCCCATCTTTACTTGCGCATTGGCGGGCAAATCGTCTTGTGTACGGGTTTGTAATATTTTTTTAATTTTCGGTAAATATATTGGGCGCATACAAACCACTGGGTATGCGTTCCATGAAAAGTTTTTTGACGAAGCCTCTTGCACAGCGTGTGTCGGACGCGAGCAGTGCGCTGCAGCGCCGCAATGTGTTGAAGCTGGGTCTGGCGTCCGCCTCGACCCTGGCTGCGGGTGTGTCGCTCAGCGCCTGCGGCGGTGGTGACGGTGATTCGGTCGCCCCGATCTCCAGCTTCGCACTGGCTGTGTTGCCCGACACCCAGTTCTATTCGCGCTACGCGACCTCCTCTGAAAGCAGCCAGTACGAGCGGCACTACGGCAGTGAGCCATATTTCGCGCAAACCAAATGGGTGGCGGACAACGCAAAAAAGCTGAATATCCCGTTTCTGATCCACCTCGGCGACGTGGTGGACCAAGTGGGCAAGCCCGAGCAATGGAAGGTGGCCGATACCGCCATGCAGGTACTGGAGGTAGCCAAGATCCCGTATTCGATCCTGGCGGGTAACCACGATGTGCTGAACGATGTGGACTTTGATGCCAGCCCAACCACCGGCACGGACACCCAGCGTGTACTGGCCAACGAGCCGTATCTGCAGTGGTTTGGTGCCAAGCGCGCCAAGCGCCAAAGTACCTTTGGCGAGCGTGACAGCACCGGCTTCCACGAGTACCACATCTTCACGGCGCAGGAGCAGCAGTTCCTGGTGCTGTCCTTGTCCTGGCGCATTTCCGATGCCGGAATTGCGTGGGCGCGGGGCGTGATTGCGGCCCACCCCAGCTTGCCCGTCATTTTGGTGAACCACCAGTTGTTGAATATTGCACCCGACGCCGTGAGCCCCTTGGAGACCGGCTACGGCAAGATGCTGTGGGAGAAATTGATACGCGACAACGACCAGATTTTCATGACCCTCAACGGCCACCACCACGGGGGCGCGCATCTGACCAAGGCGAACGATTTTGGCAACGCGGTCGAAGAAATGGTGGTGGACTACCAGATGGCCTACCAGGGCGGCAATGGCCTGATGCGCTTGTATGAGTTTGACCTGACCCACAAGCTGATCAAGGTGTTGTCGTTCTCCCCCTGGGTCCCCATGAAGCCTGCGGACACCTTGAATGCTTTCGACCAGGCGGTGTTGACCGCCAGCAACCACAGCTTCGAAATCCCTATGGATTTTGCCAAGCGCTTTTCCCGGTTCAATCTCAACTTTGGGCTTGGCAAGGCCACCGTGGCATCGTCTTTGGTGGACCAGGCGAAAGCCCTGGTGTTGCAGGGTTTTACCGAGCCAGCTGTTGTGCAGCCGGTGGCGCCCCGCGATACGGACGACTACCCCAAGGTCGCTTCCACCGTGGCGCACTGGCGTTTTTTTGGCGGCACCGAAGGCACGGCCGTTGCGCCGGGAACGCAGATCGCCGATGTCACCGGTGCCAACCCGCTCAAGCGCGACCAGCTCAATGCCAGCGTGATTGTGGGCGCGGAAGTGGGTGATGTGGTGTGGAGCAGTGACCACCACCATTTGTCTGCAGCTCCCGGGTCGGTGGCGTTTATCAACACCAATAAAAACACGCCACGCATGAGCTATTTCCTGACCGACGCCACGGCCGCCATCAATGCGCAAACCTTCACCAGCTCGGGTTATACGGTGGAAGCCTTTATCAAGATCGATAAGGCATGGGACAAGGCCAAGCATGCCTGGATGAACATCATGACCCGCGATGGCAAGCGTGGCGATTTGTCTGGCTTCGACGGTGGCGATCCAGAGTCGCCCCCCATGCTCTTCGCCATCTCCAGCCTGCGTGAGGTTCAGTGGGAAGTGGTGCCCGACACCACCGGTCCGCGCGAGGGCATGGCCAGCTGGTCGGGCGAGATCATTGCGGATACCTGGGTGCATATCGCCATCGTCAACGACCCCGCCACGCATGACACGGTGATGTATGTGGAAGGCGCCCCCGTGCTGCGCAACACCAGCAATGTGCCCGGATTGGCCACTTTGTCCGCCACCTCTCCCTGGGTGGTGGGGGCGGGCTCCTGGGACGGCGATCGCGCGGATGGATTCTTCGGCAACATCGGCGAAGTGCGCGTGGTGGCCGAAGCCCTGCCGTCCACCCAATGGCTTACGGCACGCCGTAGCTGAACGGTGGCGGGCGCTGCAGCCCTATAGCGTGCCGGTCCGCTTGAAGTGCTCGGTGGCCGCGACAAGTGCGCTGGCGATGCCGGGTTCAAACGCCGCATGGCCTGCGTCTTCCACCATCGTGAAGCTGGCTTCGGGCCAGGCGGCGTGCAGCGCCTTGGCTGAGCGCGGCGGGCAGACCACGTCGTAGCGGCCCTGGATGATGGTGGCTGGCAGATGGCGGATGCGGCCCACGTCGCGCACCAGCTGGTTCTCGTCCAGAAAGGCCGCGTTGCGCATGTAGTGTGCCTCCAGGCGGCCCACGCCCAGGGCGACCGAGTCGGAGCCAAAGGTATCGGCCACCTCCGGGTGCGGCAGCAGGTGCAGGCAACTGCCTTCATAGCGGCTCCAGGTGCGGGCTGCGGCCAGGCTTTCAGCCGGGTCATCGCTGAACAGGCGCTGCACGTAGGCCTTGAGTAAATCTCCGCGCTCGGCCTCGGGGATATGGCCGGCAAACTGCGCATGCGCCTCGGGGAAGAACCAGCGTATGCCGTTCAAAAACCAGTCCACCTCGGCCCGGGTGCAAAGAAAGATACCGCGCAGCACAAAGCCGCTGCAGCGCTCGGGGTGGGTTTCGCCATAGGCCAGCGCCAGGGTGGAGCCCCAAGAGCCGCCGAACACCAGCCACTTGCCAATGCCCAGCATCTCGCGCAACTGCTCGATGTCCTGCACCAGCAGCTGGGTGGTGTTGTTGCGGACCTCGCCCAGCGGCGTGGACTGGCCCGCGCCGCGCTGGTCGAACAGCACGATGCGGTAGTACGCGGGGTCGAAGAATTGCCGGTGCTTGGGCGATATGCCCGAGCCCGGCCCGCCGTGCAGAAACAGCACCGGCACGCCGTCCGGGTTGCCACATTCCTCCCAGTACAGGGTATGGATATCGTCCACCGCCAGCGTGCCGCTGCGGTAGGGTTCTAGAGGAGGGTAAACCGGAACGGCGATGTGCGCGTCTGCCATGGTGCTGCCTTTGCGGGGGGTCAAGCGATGACACCATTGTGCAGGCACCGGCGGCGTTCCGCGTAGCCTCAGATCGGCGGATTACCCGTCGGTGACTGCTGCAATCAAAGATCGAGGTTTGGCTGCAGGCCCAAAACGCCCTGCAGCAAACCGTCGATTGGAATTGAATCGGCAGAACGCAGGGAATGATCCAGGGTGTCCCTAGCGGCCAAACCTTGCCGTGATACTGGCGGTAGCCAGCTTGTTTGCATTCAACATATAGCCAATCAAGGCCGCTGATGCGTCTGCGGGTAGTTCCAGTTTGTCCACCTTCAGTGCAAACACGGTAAAGATGTAGCGATGCGGCTTGTCCCCTTGGGGTGGGCAAGCGCCGCCAAAGTCGTTGCTGCCGAAGTCATTGCGCCCTTGCTTGGCGCCACCAGGCAAGGCACCTGGTTTGCCTGCACCTGCTGGCAAACTGCGCAGGCTCGCGGGCAGATCGTATGCGCTCCAATGCCACCAGCCGCTGCCCGTGGGGGCATCTGGGTCGTAGGCGGTGATGGCGAAGCTTTTGGTGCCTGCAGGCACATCGCTCCAGTTCAGGGCGGGCGATACATTGCCGCCGCTGCATCCAAAGCCTTGGTACACCTGGGCACTGTCCAGTGTTTTTTCGTTGGCGATGTCTGTACTGTTCAGCTCCAGAGCATGTACGCTTAAAGACACGCCTGCGCTCAAACCCAACGCGCAGAGCAAGGGAATAAAAGATTTCTTCATGAAGAGTTCCTGGTAGAAAAACCGAGATCTGAATCGCCGATCTCGCAAGCCGACACAGGCAACAGTGATATGCCGTGTGTTGGAGTTGATGTTCCACGAGTTCGCCAACGCCAGGCGCTCAAAGAAATGCGTGAAACGCTCAGGTATTGGATACCGCGCTGGGTTCGACTCCAAACTGGGCCATGAAACTGCGGCTAAAACTAGCCACCGACAGATAGCCGCAAGCCAAAGCGACGGACTTGAGCGGGCGACGGCTGGACTGCAACAAAGCCAGGCCGTGCAGCAAACGGGTTTCTCGCAAAATGTGCCGCAACGAGGTCGCTTCTTGTGCCAAGCGTCTGCGCAAGGTGGCGCCACTCATATGCAAGGCAAGCTCAAAGTCGCCCGAGGTCCAGTTGCGCTCTGGCGCCGCAGCCACCAGCAAGCGAATGCGCGCCACCACCGATGGGTCTTGGGCATACAAAAACGGGTCATGGCCTGCTCGAACCAAAGCCAGCAGCAAGCCAAGCAAGGCATGGTCGCGTTGCGCGGCGTCGGGCGCCCAACCCGCAGGAGACATGGCGGTCAAATAGGCCCGTACGCCAGGCAATAGAGCTGTCAAATCCCCGCAACTGAAGGGTTTGGCCAGCGCCGCCGCCGGCGCAGTGGCACTGTGCGCGCCCACCAAGGAACGCGCCAGTGTTACCACTCGCCATGGGAACGGCACTGCCCAAGCCCGGTAGGCATCCGTGGTACCCGGCGGGGGTATGTTTTCAACCCCCATGCTGCAAGCATGGTGCAGCATGACAAACTCACCGCACGCCACCTCGGCCTGCTTGCCATCGACCTCCAAGCGTTTCAGTCCGGCCAAGGGCACCATTAGCAGGGGGGTGTCGACTTGAACGGCGTGTAATCGGTAAGCCCGCTGGGCCAGGATGGTGACGTGCTCCGCGCCCGATTGCAATCCGGCCTCCAACCAGGCGGGCAGGGTGGGTGGCGGGGGTAAAGCCGCGCTGGTGATTGGCGCAACCAAGCGACCGTTTTGCTGAAGCGAAGTATCTTTTGCGCGCGGAGAATCCGTGATCGTCTGCGGTTCCGACATAGTTAGGTTACCGAGGGTGGGTGTTCACCTCGAACCATAACATGATGGGCATGGTTACTAGGCTGCGCTGGTCTCGGCCTGGCGCGTCATGTCCGAGCAGCTGGCTCCGCCGCAGCCGTGGATCGGGGCCTCGGGCAGGGCCTGTGGCATGGCGACCTGGCCGGTGGACGGGTCGTAGCCTATGCCGCGCAAATGCAGGGCCAGCGCCGCGTCCATCGACTGGGCGTGGGCAGGGAACCAGGCGGCCAGCTCGCGGGCCATGTCGCGCACCACGTCCAGCTTGCCGTCATGCCCGTTGCGCAGGCCTTCGCGCATCACCTGCAACACCACTTTGTGCTGCAGGCTGTGGCAGTTGGAAGATGAAAACCCGGTGTCACGCATCCACGCGTCCTCCTGGCCGAAATGCGCTTCGGTGTGCGTGATCAACTCGGCCCAGTGCCGGACCACGCTGTCGTTCGGCGCGGTTTCCACCAGTGCTAAGAGGTCTACAAATTCGTGGTGGGTGTGGTCCATTTCCGCCAGGTCCAAGACCAGTGCGTCGCTCCATTCCAGCTGTGCCATGTTCAGAATCCTTTCAAGCTGCCGCAGCTTAGGTGGATTGGCGGAGCTTGTATTTGATCCAGGTCATGGGGGCGGGCTGCCTGCAGCCGATTCAGCCCTAAGGCAGCAGAGTGCCCGCACTTTGGCGTGACAACTGGTGCGCCGCTCTGTGCAGGTGGGCAATGCAGTGGCGTATGGCGGGCGACAGCACCGAGTCGCTACGCACAATGGCGCCCACGGTGAGCGGAAAACCGCCCTCTGCCAGCGGCACCAGGCTCAGGAATGGTGCGGCCATGGGGTGGGTGGCGATCTGCTGCGGCATCAGTCCCACGAAGTCGCCGGTGGCCACCAGCGACAACAGGGCCAGAGTGGAGTTCACGATGGCGCCTACCGGCGGTGCGGGCAGGCCATTGCTTTCAAACAGCAGCTTGGCGTAACCGGTGTCGTTGGAGGCGCCGGTGTACACCCATTTGGCACCCATCAGCTGCTGCAGCGAGGTCGCGCTCGCCAGGGGGCTGCCCTTGCGCACCACCACCACCATGCTGGTTTGCAGCAGGGGTTCCACCACGAATTCACCCGATGACAACCCGGTGGGAATGCCGCCCACGGCGATGTCCACATGGCCGTTACGTAGGCGCTGCATCTGCGCCTGGTACAGCTCTTCGCTGACGCGCAGCTGGATCTCGGGGAACTCGCGGCCAAAGGTGCGCAGGGTTTCAGGAATCAGCAGCATCACCGCCAGTGGCACTGCGCCTATATGCAGCGAACCAACCATCTTGCCGCCCAGCTGGTTGATTTCATCCACCGCCGTGCCCAGCTCCTTGCAGACCGCCAGAGCCCGCTGGTACAGCACCGTGCCCTGGGCCGTGGGCAGCACGCCTTTGGAGGTGCGCACCAGCAGCGTGGTGGCCAGCTCTAGCTCCAGCTCGCGGACCATCTTGGTCAGGGCGGGTTGCGATATCTGCATGCGTCTGGCGCCGCTGCGCAGGCTGCCTTCTTCGATGGTGGCGATCAGGGCCCGTAGCGTCGTGAGTTTCATGGCCCGGATGGTAACGACTCGCGGCCTATTGGCAAAACGCGATAGCCAGCGGTTATCGCGGTGTGTTTTGTGGCATCTGTGCGGAAGTCAGCGGCCTGCCCAGAATGCGGTCCTTGCAAATCTGGCTCCAGCGCCAGCTCTCAAAAATTACAACGGAGACTTTTTTCGCCATGCAGCTTGCCCCTACCCTGAACGTCCGGGAATTCATCAACAGCAGACCCCTCTCACGCAACCAGTGGTGGCTGGTGGTGCTGTGCTTTTTGATCGTCGCCGTGGATGGCATGGACGTGGCCATCATGGGCTTCATCGCCCCGTCCATCCTGGCCGAATGGCATATCTCGCGCCCCGCTTTCGGCATCGTGATGGGGGCGGCCCCGATTGGCTTGGCGCTGGGCGCCCTGTTCGCCGGTTCGTCGTCGGACTGGTTTGGCCGCCGCAAGGTGCTGCTGTTGTCGGTGCTGGGCTTTGGCCTGTGCACCTTGTTTACCGCATTCGCACACAACCCCACCGAAATGGCCTTGCTGCGCCTGCTGACCGGCCTGGGCCTGGGCGCGGCCATGCCCAATGCCACTACGCTGCTGTCTGAATATGTGCCAGAGCGCCGGCGTGCCTTTCTGGTGGCCATCATGTTCACCGGCTTCAACCTGGGTTCGGCCATGGTGGGCTTTGCGGCCGCGGCGCTGATACCGGCGTTTGGCTGGCAGTCTGTGCTGGTGATGGGCGGTGCCTTGCCCTTGTTGCTGTTGCCCATGCTGTTCTTCTTCTTGCCCGAGTCGGCGCGCTTCATGGTGACCCGTGGCTACACCGCGGCGCAAATCAGCAAGGTGCTGGCCAAGGTCAGCCAGAGCCCTTTGCAGGGCGTGCGGGAGTTCATCTCCGGCGAAGCCGCCGTGGGTGCGCGCCAGCCCATCGCCGTGCTGTTCCATGAAGGCTTTCGCCTGCGCACCATCACCCTGTGGGTGACCTATTTCATGGGCCTGCTGGTGATCTACCTGACCACCAGCTGGTTGCCCACCATGATGAAAGACGCCGGCATGTCGGTGGACCGCGCCGCCAATGTGACGGCCATGTTCCAGCTGGGCGGCACCGTGGGCGCGCTGCTGGTCGGCTGGCTGATGGACCGCATGAATCCGAATAAAGTTATCGCCGGTGCCTACATCCTGGGGGCTGTGGCCCTGGTCGTGATGGGACTGAACGGTCTGATGTCCGCCTCCATCGTCGCTTTGGTGGTGGCTGTGGGCTTCTGCCTGAGCGGTGCGCAGACCGGGCTGAACGGTTTTGCCCCTGGTTGCTACCCCACCATGGCCCGCGCCACCGGCGTGAGCTGGATGCTGGGCGTGGGCCGCCTGGGCAGCATCATGGGCTCATCCATTGGCGGCCTGTTGCTCAGCCTGGGCTGGGGCTTTGAAGGCATCTTCACCGTGCTGGCCGTACCTGCGGTGCTGGCCGGTCTGGCGATTTTGCTGAACCGCCGCGGTATTGTGAACACCCCGACGATTCCCTACGCATCACAGAAAGCGCACTGAGCGCTTCGCTTATTAGAAAGAAAACCATGGCCACCATCATTGGCGGTATCGCCGCATCCCACACGCCAACGATTGGCTTCGCTTTCGACCGCAACAAGCAGGATGACCCGGTCTGGGCGCCCATCTTCGAGGCCTTTGCCCCGGTGCAGGCCTGGCTGCAGGACAAAAAGCCCGACGTGCTACTGTTCATCTACAACGACCACATCACCTCCTTCTTCTTCGACCACTACTCGGCCTTTGCCTTGGGCGTGGGACCCGAGTGGAAGGTGGCCGACGAGGGCGGCGGCGCGCGCGACCTGCCCACGGTGCCAGGCCACCCGGCGCTGGCCGCGCACATCGGCCAGTCGCTGGTGGCGGATGAGTTCGATATGTCATTCTTCCAGGACAAGCCGCTGGACCACGGCTGCTTTTCGCCCCTGTCCATGCTGTGCCCGCACGAGCCCGCCTGGCCGGTGCAGGTGGTGCCCTTGCAGATGGGCGTGCTGCAGTTTCCCGTACCCAGCGCACGCCGCTGCTACAAGCTGGGCCAGGCACTGCGCCGCGCCATCGAGAGCTACCCCGAAGACCTGCGCGTGGCCATCGTGGCCACCGGTGGCCTGTCACACCAGGTGCACGGTGAGCGCGCCGGTTTCAACAACCCGGCCTGGGACGCCCGCTTTCTGGAGATGTTTGAAAACGACCCCCAGCGCCTGACGGAGATGACCCAGGCCGAATACGCCGAGCTGGGTGGGCTGGAGGGCGCCGAGGTCATCATGTGGCTGACCATGCGCGGCGCCCTGTCCAGCCAGGTGCGCAAGCTGCACCAGAGCTACTACCTGCCGTCCATGACCGGCATCGCCACCGCCATCTATGAAAACCTGGCCGCACCCGCCCAAGCCGGCGAGATTGCCCGCCACCAGGCGCATATGGCGCGCCAACTGGACGGTGCCCAGTCGCTCAGGGGCACGTACCCTTTCGACTTGAAGCGCAGCGCACAGGCCTACCGCTTGAACCGCTATCTGCACGCCATGGTGCAGCCCGCGCACCGCACCGCCTTCCTAGTCGACCCCGAGGCCAGCTTTGCCGCCGCCGACTTATCCGAGCAGGAGTGCAGCCTGCTGCGCGCCCGCGACTGGCGCGGCCTGCTGCACTACGGCGCGATCTTCTTCGTGCTGGAAAAGCTGGGCGCGGTGCTGGGCGTGTCGAACCTGCACATCTACGCTGCCATGCGCGGCGAAACGCTGGAGCAGTTCCAACAGACCCGCAATGCACCCGGTGCGCTGTACTCGGTGGCGGGCGGCAGCGGTGCCACCCATTTCGACCCCAAGAAGCCTAGCTGAGCGCGCCTGCCAGCCCCGCCAGATGGCCCTGGGTGAAGGCTTCTTCGAACACCGAGTAGCCCGCCCAGTCGCTGTGCGCGAAGGTAATACGCTCTGTTTTTTGTAGCTGCTCGCGCAGGTTAAACGTGCGCTGCAGGACGATTTGGCTTGAAAGTGCGGGCGTGGGTATGGCCATCGCGTGGCCGTAGCGGGTAATGTCGATGCGCTTGGTTTTGCCTCGGATGTCCGGGTGGGCTGCAGCCAGCTCGGCCAGGATCTCGTCGCGCCACTGTGCCCAGGGCTTTTGCAGCAGCATGCGCCGTCCGTCCGGCACATCGCCCAGTGCGCGGTAGTAGCTCAGCACTGTGGCGCCGGGCACCGGCTGCAGGCTTTGGTGCATCGCGTCCACATAGCCCAGGCCGGGTGCCTGGTACAGCACGTTGTCCCAGCTGGGCGCAGGGCCGGGGCGGTCGTACAGCGGCGCCTTGATGTGGATGTTCGCCACCAGCCAGGGCGCGTAGGTGGTAGCAGCGGCGGCTTGGCGCAGGAAGTCCGGCGGGTTCTGCAGCACGCGTGCGGCAATGAACACCGGCAGCGCCACGATGGCGCGGCGTGCTTGCCAGCGCTCCAGTGCGTGGGTGGCTGTGTTGTAGGCATCCACCTCCACACCCTGCTTGGTCGCAGCGATGCGCACTACCACCTGGCCGGTGTGCAAGCGCTCACCTAAAGGCGCGGCCAGGCGACGGGTCAGCCAGGCATTGCCTTCGGGCCAGGTCAGTACGCTGTCACGTTCGCCGCTGTCCGAACCCGGCGCGTGGAAGCCGTGGCGGCTGGCGAAGTAGTGGATGCCGGCCCAGGCTGAAACGGTAGCGGCACCCGCACCAAAGTCGTCGCGGCAGCAGTAGTCCAGGTACCAGCGCAGATAGCTGTCGTTCAGGCCGTTCTGCTCCAACCATGCTGCGAAAGTGATAGCTGCCAGCGCACGTTGTACCTGCGCCAGCGGCCTATTTGACATGGGAATGGTCCAGTGTGCCTGTGCACGCAGCTGCTCCACCAGCGCGGCCATCTTCTGGTACTGGGCCAGCGTGTCGGCACCCACGCCGGCCACCGGCAGCAGGCCGTCCTGCCAGGCGCCGTGCAGATACAGCCGCTCTTGCGGGCTGTGGCACAGATGGCGTTCCTCGTATTCCCAGCGACCCGCCACACGCTTGCGCAGGCCCAGCTCTTCCAGCAGGTCCTGCACATCGGGTGCATCGTCGCCGGGCACGGGCAGGTAGTGCGCGCCCAGCGGGCAGGCGATACCGTCTACCGCGCCGCCCCGGCTGTTGCCGCCGGCGCTGTCCTCCAGCTCCAGCAGGGCGAAGTCTTCAACACCCTTCAAGCGCAAGGCCCGCGCCGCCGCCAGCCCGGCCACGCCACCGCCGGCGATCAGCACATGGGTGCGGCGGGTGATGCTGGGCGCGGGGTAGCTGCTGGTGTCGCGCAGCAGATGGCCGCGCTCGAAGTTGATACCCGTGAAGCCGCCCGTGATCTCGGATGGGCTTTGGCAAGCCAGCAGGGGCAGGGTGCTGGCGGTGGCGAGAAACTGGCGGCGGTGCATGGGCGGGGCGTTGGCTCCTGAGGATGTATTTACGGATGGCTGGCCTGGTAGTCCGAGATCGCCTTGGCCAGGTCTTCGTATTCTTCACAACTGCGGTTTCCGCATATCTGCTCCAGTGCGGCTAGGTGTTTTTGGGCTTCGGCGGGTTGCTGGTTCATCAGATAGGCCTCACCAATGTACTCGTGCGCGCCGCGGTGCTTGGGGTTCAGTTGCAGCGCGATCTTGTAGTGCTCAAAGGCCTTGGCCAGGTTCGGCGTGGGGCTCTTGCGGGCGGTGTAGCCCATCAGGTTATGGATGTCGGCGTTGCGCGGGTCGGCACGCACTGCCGTGTCCAGCTCGGTCTGCGCCAGGCCCCAATTGCGTGCCTGGATGGCGGCCTGCGCGGCTTTCAGGTGGTCGTCCGAGTTGGTTTCGGACATGGTGCCCTTGGCCTGCGCGGCCCCGCAGGTGAGCAGACTGGCGGTGAGCAATGTGTAAATGAAGCGGCGCATAACGGACTCCTGTGGGCTGTCTAAACCCTAGTTATAGATGGTTTCAGGTCGCCAGCATGTCCTTTTGCACCCGCTCCAGGTGCTGCCGTACGTAGAAGCCGGCCGCGTCCTGGTTGCCGGTGGCAATCGCCTCGTAGATCAGCCGGTGCTCGTACACATACAGCCGGGCACGGGCCGGGTCGTGGATGCCGTGGTCGCGCAGTTGGCGCCATAGCGGCTCGTCCACCGCTGCGGCCACCACCTGGGCGATGGCCTGCATTACCGGGTTGCCGGTCATCAGGGCGATGCGGTGGTGGAACTGGCGGTCGGCCTCGTTCCATTCGCGGCGCTGGGCCGGGTCGCCCAGGTCGCTGGTGCGCTCCATCAGGTCCAGCAGGCGTTCAATCTCCTCGTCGCGGTGGCCCACGGCGGCGGCAAACCGGGCAATCAGCGGCTCTATGGCCAGCCGGGCGGCCAGGGTGGACAGGGGGCTGGTGTCGGGCTGGGTGGGGGCTGCCTTCATGCTGCGCATCACTTCCAGTGCGTTGTCGCGCACAAAGGAGCCGGAGTTGGGCTTGGTCTGCACCACGCCCTGGTTGACAAGCTCGCCCATGGCCTCGCGCACCGTGGCGCGGCCCACGCCCAGGGTGGTGGCCAGGTCGCGCTCGGCCGGCAGGCGCGAGCCAGGCGGGTGGCTGCCGTCCTGGATGGATTTCTTGATGCGCTCGGCGACCAGTTCGTAGAGCTGTGGCACGCGCAGCGGTGACGGGCTGGGTTCAGTGGCGGGGAGGGCAAGGTGTTTCATGAATTGGAATAATTTTAAAACCAGTTTGGTTAAAATAAAACCAGATTGCCTTGCCCAATTTCTGCTGAAAGTCCACCATGTTGAATCTAGTCCGTAGCGTCCAGACTGTGGATGCCCACACCGGTGGTGAGCCACTGCGCATCTTGGTGTCTGGCATGCCCGCCGTGCCCGGCACCGGCATTCTGGAGAAGCGCGCCTGGCTTAAGACCCACCGCGACGATTTGCGCCAGTTCCTGATGAACGAGCCGCGCGGCCATGCCGACATGTACGGCGCCTACCTGCTGCCGCCGACCACGCCCGGTGCCGATTTCGGCGTGATCTTCATCCACAACGAGGGCTATAGCGATATGTGCGGCCACGGCATCATCGCCTTGGGCAAGGTGCTGGTGGAGCTGGGCTATGTGGAGCGTACCAGCCCGCTGACGCGCATAGGCTTTGACGCGCCCGCCGGCTTTATCGAAGCCTTTGTGGAGTGGGATGGCCAGCGCGCCGGCAAGGTCACCTTCAAGAACGTGCCGGCCTTCATCTACCTGCGCGATCTGGAGGTCCAGACCCCCAGCTTTGGCACGGTGCGCGGCGACATCGTGTTTGGCGGCGCGTTTTACTACTACCTGAATGCCGAACAGGCCGGCTTGACGGTGAAGCCGGAACTGGTCCGTCAACTGATCCAGCTGGGCGCGGAAACCAAGGCCGCAGTCATGGCCAAAGTAAAAATCCAGCACCCGCTTGAGCCGGGGCTGGACCAGTTGTACGGCAGCATCATCGACAGCGCACCCAACTGTGCGGGCGTGGACCAGTCCAACGTCTGCGTGTTTGCCGACCGCGAGGTGGACCGCTCGCCTACGGGTACCGGCACCTCGGGCCGGGCGGCCCAGCTGTTTCTGCGCGGCCAATTGGCTCTGGGCGCCACCTATGTAAACGGCAGCATCGTCGGCAGCAAGTTCGAGGTGAAGGTGACGCAGGCGGTCAAGGTCGGCGACTTCGACGGCGCGCTCACCGAGGTCACCGGCAGCGCCCAAATCATGGGCCACCACCAGTGGGTGCTGGAAGAGCTGGACCCATTTCCCACCGGCTTCTTTTTGCGCTGAGGCCCGCCATGCAGATACTGAATGCAGAACAGACCGCCCGAGCCTTGCCCTATGCGCAGCTGGTGCCCGCCGTGGCCCAGGCCGCGCGCGAGCTGGCGCAGCAACAGATCCAGGCGCCCGAGCGTCTGGTCGTGCCCATGGCCGAAGGCGGCGTGCTGCTGGCCATGCCCGCCGTGGGGCACGACTTCAGCGTGACCAAGCTGGTCACCGTGCATCCGCGCAATGCCGCGCAAGGCCTGCCGGTGATCCAGGGCGAAGTGGTGGTGATGGATACCGCCAGCGGCCGCCGCCTGGCCTTGCTAGACGGTCCCACCGTCACCGCGCGCCGCACCGCGGCTGTCACCCTGCTGGGCATACAGACCCTGGCACCGCACACGCCCAAGACGGCGTTGCTGATCGGCACGGGCGCCCAGGCTGCCGCCCATGCGGACGCGCTGGTCGAGCATCTGGGCATCGCCCAGTTCTGGATTGCCGGGCGTAGCCTGGCGGCGGCGCAGGCCTTCTGCACCGCTATGCAGTCCCGGCATCCGCAAGTTGTTGCTACCGCCATGGTGGTGGATGACTTGCAAAGCGCCTTGCCAGCGACCGACCTGGTGCTGGCCCTGACGACATCGCGCACGCCGGTGATCCCCGCGCACATCGGTGCGCAGACCTTGGCCATAGGCGTGGGCGCGTTCAAGCCGGACATGGCGGAATTCCCCCGGGCCTTGCTGCACAGTCGGCAGATCGTGGTGGACGATCTGGGTGGCGCCCGGCATGAGGCCGGCGATCTGCTGCAGGCTGGCGTGGACTGGGGGCAGGTGCAGGATTTGGCGTCTGTACTCGGCTCAAAGCCCCTATTTGCCGGCCCTGTGCCTGTCTTCAAAACCGTGGGCCAAGCGGCCTGGGATCTAGCGGCGGCGCGTGTGGCGATGGCGGCAATCCAACGATCTCACTGAACAGGCCTTTTCTATGCGGCTGGTTCCAGCCAGCCTTGGTACCGCACGATGAGGCCGATCAGCGGGAGACACACTTCAACATGAAAGTGAAAGCGGCCTTGGGATTCGTATTCGAAGCTGTTGCCGCCGGGCACCAGAAAACGCGGCAGGCGTAGGCCCAAGAATGTTGCGCTGCGCACTACCCAGTGCAATTTGTTGTCAGCCACCACCAAAGCAATGTGAAAACGCAGGGGACCAAATCGCTCGACCAGCAGCCATTGGAGTGGGCCTGTACCTGCGGCAAGTGTGCTGGTAAAGCGCTGGGCTCCGAACCGCCGATGCCATACCTCGGTGTCACCTTGCTGCTGCATCTGCACGTTCACGGCGATGTCGGGAGCGGCTGTTGGGAAGCCAAACAAAGTTGCAATGCCGTTCGCCCACAGTCCGGTGCCGCGCTGTACGCTGGCACGGCCTGCCAAGGTCTGCTGTTGCTGCACTTGGTGGGCGGCTTTGACCGCTGGAGGTAGATGTTGGAAGGAATTGCCTAGCAGCAGCGGGAATACATCCTGTATCTGGTGTCCGGGGCTGTGTTCGCGCACACCGGTGTAAATGGTTCTCTGCGCAAACAAGGCGTCGTAGTCTGCAACTTCCAGGTCGTTGGTAGCCGCTCTGGCGCCCGGTGCGGGGGGCTGGTGGTGCAGCACTTTCTGCACGATGGCTTGCAAGGCCATGCAGGGAATATAGGGTCCATCTTCGCCTTCAGCTAGCAAGTGCCAGGAGCGGTGCATGGGCTCTTGTCTGGCGGACAACCCACGCACTTCCACGTACATGCCGCCACGGTGTTCACCCCAGCGCAGCAGGTTGATAGCATGGAAAAACAGCAGGCTGAAAGGGGCTAGTGACGGGATGAGGCGCCAGCGTACCAAGTTGGCCAGCCCGTTGAGCATGCGGTGCAGTATTTCGGGTGTGGGGCCAGCGCCCACCCAGATGTCTGTCAGGCCAGTCCATAGTTTGGGCAGTACTTGCAGATCGGGCACTTCCACCAGGGAAAATCGGGTGTGCCGCAATGGAGCGTAGCCCGGGGGAGCGATGGTGTAGTGTCGTATCTCTGTGAGCGCATGGTCGGTATGGGTTTTGCCGCCTCGTACCAGTTGCACCGGCTGACCCGCATAGCCTGCGATGGCGCGGATGACGTTTTTACCCACTACGGCAAAGGGTGAGGGGGCGATGCCACCCGTGATGGACTGCACCGTAGGCATGTTCTGCGTCAGCATGCGCACTACAGCAGCTGTCAGCACCGGAAAGCTGCTCACACCTGACAGAATAAAAACACCGCGCTGCTGGGCTTGCGCATCAAATGCAGAGATGCCGTTCACAAAGTCCGCGCCGTCGGCAAAGTCCAGGTAGTTCACGCCGGCCTCCAGGCATGCCTGCACAGCGTGGTAGCGCGTATCGCCGTAGGCCTGAAACGGGCCACTCGCATCGATGACGATGCCAATCTGCATGCGCTGCAAATCTTCGGCCTTGAGCCGATCGCGATCCACCACCAGGGGTTCGCATTTCGCCGGCCCTTGCAGGGTATTGCACAAGGCTTGGGCTTTGGACAGGTTTCTGCCGCCAACCAGCAGGCACAGCTGCGGGTAGCCGGCCAGCAACTCGCACAGGCGTGTGCCAAACACGCCATAGGCCCCCAAGACCAAGATATTCATGTGTTCAGCCTACGATGAAACGGTCGCGGTCTTCGGGGGCTGGCAAGTAGCAGCTATCTTGGCGGCCAAACCAGCGCAGGCGGTTGCGCGCCAACCCGTCGTATAGCCTGTCACGCCATGCGCTGGGTAGGGTGCGAAGCAGACCGACGGCACGCCAGGGCCAACCCAAGCCACGGAACACGCGCATCGTTCCATCGGATTTGATGAAGACCGTTCCGTCCTGGATCAGTAGATTGCTTTGGTAATCGTCTCCACCCAGTCCGTAGTGCCTATAGAGCGCCTGGCCTATGGGGGACTGGGCTGCCAGTAGGCGGTAGGTCTTGCGCTTGTCATGTCGCAGTACGAAGTTCGCCCAGCCAGAACACAACACACAATGGCCATCGAAAACAATGATCGGTTTATCGTCTGGAAACGGCGGAACGTGCGCGTCGGTCCGGTAGCTGTAGGGGGGCTGGATCATGTGGGTAGATTGAAATATGTGCTTAGCGCGCCACCACCTTGCCCCATTCCTCTTCATAGGTCGTCACCAGCACCTGGTTCGACAGCCGGTTCACCTCGGTGGGCACGCGGGCCATGTCCAGCGGGAAGTCGAACAGCGCGGGCAGGCTGGGCGGGCTGAGGAAGCGCAGGCTGGGTGGCAGCGTGGTGGGGATGCGGTAGGGCCGGCGGCTGGCGATGATGTAGCCCCATTCGCCGAAGCTGGGCACGTGGGCGTGGTAGGGCGTGGTGTGCAGGCCTACGGATTCGATGGTGGTGGCGACGGTCCAGAAGCTCTTGCGCGCCACCAGGGGCGATGTGGTCTGGACCACGGCGTAGCCGCTGGCTGACAGGCGCTGGTCCAGCAGGCTGTAGAACGAGTTGGTGTAGAGCTTGCCGATGGCGAAATTGGTCGGGTCGGGGAAGTCCACGATGACCACGTCGAAGGTCTCGGTGTTGGTCTGCAGCCAGTTGAACGCGTCGGTGTTGACGATGTGCAACTTGGGTGAGAGCAGGGCGCCGCCGTTGAGCTGCACCAGCGCTGGCTGGGTGGAGAACAGCGTGGTCATGGCCGGGTCCAGCTCGACCAGGGTGATGCTTTCCACGCCGGGGTACTTCAGGATTTCACGCACCGCCATGCCGTCGCCACCGCCCAACACGGCCACCTTTTTCGGCGCTGCGCCGCTGGCCGAGAAGGCAGACATCACAGGGTGCACCAGAGCCTCGTGGTAGCGGTACTCGTCGCGCTGGGCAAACTGCAGATTGCCGTTCAAGAACAGGCGGTAGCCGGCCTTGCCTTCGCCCGCGCTGTGCGTCACCACGATGCGCTGGTAGGGCGTGGTCTGGGCAATGACCACGCGGTCCTGGTAGAGCTTGTCTTCGGCCCAGGTGGTAATCAGGTCCGCCGCTGCCATGGCAGCGGCGAGTGCGGCCAGCGTCGCCACGCAGGCCAGGGCGTGGGCCTTGAATTGGCGCAGGTCGTGCCGGAACAGCCACAGCGCCCACAGCGCCACCGTGGCGTTCATCAGGCCGAACAGCAGGCCGGTGCGTATAAGCCCCAGGTGGGGCACCAGTACCAAGGGGAAGGCCAGCGAAACCGCCAGCGCGCCCAGGTAGTCGAAGGTCAGCACCTGCGACACCAGGTCGCGCAGCGCTACATTGCGCTTCAGAATGCGCATGACCAGCGGAATCTCCAGCCCCACCAGCGTGCCGACCAGGATCACCAGGCTGTAGAGCAGCGGGCGAAAGGCATTGGGCAGATATGCGTTTGCTATAAAAAGAAGAGCTGGAAGCGCACCACCTACCAGCGCTACCAGCAGTTCTATGCGTAAGAAGTGGGCGGGCAGCTGGCGCTCGAAAAAGCGCGACAGGTAGGAGCCGACGCCCATGGCGAACAGGTAGCTGCCGATCACCGTGGAGAACTGCAGCACCGAGTCGCCCAGCAGGTACGAGGCCAGCGCGCCTGCCGCCAGCTCGTATACCAGGCCGCAGGCCGACACGATGAAGACCGAGGCGAGCAGCGCCACCTCGACCGGGCGCGGCCCGGGTTTGGCTTCCAGGCTCAATGGATGGCCGCTGCCACGATGATGCAGATCCCCAGCGACATGGCTGCGACAACGAGTGCCAGCGCCAGGTTCTGCTTCTCAATGATTTCTTCCCACAGCTTGTAGGGTGTGAGCTTGTCCATCACCACAAAGCATAGGCCAAAGATCACCACACCTATCAGTGCGTACACGATGGAGCCGAAGACGACCCCGGCTTTCAACCATTCAATATCCATGGAGATCTCCTTCAAAAATTACTTGTGTCCGCCGCCCGACGAGAAGCCGCCGAAAGAGCCACCCGAGGTGCGGGTGCCGCCACTCGACGACGAACTACAGTTCTGCACATTCGGGTCGCAGTCGGAGCAGCGCGTCACCATGAATAACACCAGCAGCAGGATCACGAACACCCATATCGCTGTGCCCATGCTGATGTTGATGTTGTTGCCGTTCAGGCTCAAGGGCATGGCATCGCTGCGTTTGAGCAGGTCTTTCTTGGTCTCCAGCTTGAAGGCGCTGGCCACCAGGCTGCTGTCGATCTTGCTGCCCACCGACCAGGTGACTTCACCCGGCGACTGCTCGCGCGACAGCAGGCCCTTGCCGCTGCTGAAGTCCTGGTTGGATGTGACCTGGCCGCGCCGCACCTGCCAGTAGAACTCGCCGGCTACATAGGTGGTTTCGGCGCGGTAGGTGCTCTGCAGCCGGTACTGGGTGCCCAGGTAGCTGGCGCTCTGGCCATTTTTGGCAAGCGTGGGTGCGCCGGTGGCGGGCTTGACCACGCTCCAGCCGTCGGTCGCATCCACCAGGAACAGGAAGCCGCGCTTGCGGTGGTACAGCAGGTATTCTTCCCAGCCGAATTGCTCGTCTTCCTCGCCGGGCTCGGTGCCCATGCGGTGCTGGAAGCCCACCACCTGCCAGTCGGCGCCCTGCAACTTGCCGACCGTGCCCAGGGGGATCAGCGGCTGCACGGGCTCGTCTTGCACCGCATGGCGCAGCTCGCCACCCACGCCAGCCGTCAAGTCGATCAGGCTGTGGCAAGAGCCGCAGGCCAGGCTTTTGCTGCTGGCCAGCAGTGGGGTAATCGAGGCGCCGCATTGCGGGCAGTTGAACTGGCGGCCTTGCTCGTCTTTGACCGATTCCTCGCGCAGGCCCACCAGCTGCAGCTCTTCCAGCTGTACGGATGTGCCTATGGACAGGCTGGGCGGCTGGCTGCCGTAGTCCACGCTCAGCACCTCGCCCTCGGGGCTGCGCAGATCCACCATGGCAAAGGGCTGGCCCAGTGCGGGCAGGCGCGGCAGCTCCCCTTGGGCTGACATCAGTGCCACGGTTTGCTGGGAGGCGACGCTGCAGCTTTTGCCGTTGATGGCGGTGGTGGCGCCTACACGCAGGTGTTCGGCATCCGGCAGCTCGCGCTCGGCGCGCAGCGGCGTGCTGAAGACATAGGCGCCGTTGTCTTCGCTCAGAAAAGCGCTGCTGCCATCGTCCAGCAGGGCGATCCACTCGGTCCAGCGGCCTTCGTCGTATTTGTACTGCAGGCGACCGACCAGGGTGAAGCCCTGGTTCTTCCAGCGGCCGCTGGCTTGTAGCTGCAGCGGGCTGTGGTCGTCGAACAACTCGGCCATCTTGCCGATGCGCTGCAGCACTTCGCCGTTGCGTACCACCGTGCTCTGGCAGTAGGCGCAGACGGCGTGTGTCGATTGCGCGCTCAGGAAGTCAACCGGCGCGCCGCAGCCAGGGCAAGGCGCGCGGTAGGCGCGCTGGAGGTTGGGTGTCGCCACGAAGCTAAGTTGCGGCTAGACCAGTTTTTTCAGCAGTTCAGTCTTTTTGGCGTCGAACTCTTCTTGCGTGAGGATGCCCTTGGATTTGAGCTCGCCCAGCTTTTCCAGTGTGGCCATGACTTCCTCAGGCTTCACGCCTGCGGCGGCGGCCGCACCGCCTTGCAGGCCAGTCTGCAGGTTTTGCGCCAGCACCTGGCCCAGGGCCACGCCAGCGCCCAGGCCCATGGCGTCGCCTGCCACACCGCCGCCCGAGCCCGCGCCCTCGGCGAATTTGGGGATGGCTTGCGCTGTCTGGTACTGCATGAACTTGCCCATGTCGTTGCCGACCATGCCCATGCCAATTTTCTGGTCCAGGATCTTTTGCAGGTCTTCGGGCAGGGACAGGTTTTGCACCGTCATGCCGTCCAGCTGCAGGCCGATCTTGGCGAACTCCGGCGCCAGCTGGGTGCTCAGCGCCTGGGCAAAGACCTGCTGGTTCGCCGCCAGGTCCAGGAAGGGGATGCCGCTGCTGGCAATCGCGTTGCTGATGTTCTGCAACACCAGGCCGCGCAGCTGGCCGTCCAGGTCGGCCGTGCCATAGCTGTCGCGGGTGCCGGAGATTTCGGTGTGAAAGAGTTTGGGGTCGGCCACGCGGAAGCTGTAGTTGCCGAAGGCGCGCAGCCGCACCGCGCCGAAGTCCTTGTCGCGAATGGTGATGGGCTGGGGCGTACCCCATTTCTGGTCGATCTGCTGGCGCGTGCTGAAGAAGTAGACATCGCTTTTGAAGGGCGACTCGAACAGCTTGTCCCAGTTTTTCAGGTAGGTGAGTACCGGCAGGGTCTGCGTGGTCAGCTTGTGGGTGCCGGGGCCGAACACATCGGCGACCTGGCCTTCGTTGACGAAGACCGCCACCTGGGAAGCGCGCACCACCAGCGCGGCGCCGCTCTGGATTTCCATGTCGGCCATGGGGAAGCGCCAGGCCAGTGTGCCGTCGCTGTCTTCGGTCCATTGGATGATGTCAATGAACTGTTTGCGGATGAAGTCCATCAAGGCCATGGTGTGCTCCGTTAGCTTGTGTTGAAAGGGAATGATACCCGGCGCCTAGTCGCCTCCGCCGCCGCATCCACCGCCACAACCGCCTCCATCGGAGCTGCCGCCGTCGCTGCTACTGGAACTACTGTCGGAGCTGCTGTCGGAGCCGCCGAAATCGCCGCCACCACAGCCGCCACCATCGCTGCTGTTGCCGCCAAAGTCGGTGCCGCAATAGCCGCCGGCATCGCTTTGCGCACCTACGGCGTGGCAGTCTGGCGTGTAGCGGTAGCCACCTTCGATGCCGAACTTGGAGTCCAGTGCAAACAGCAGTGGCAGGCGCGCGGGTTTGCGCGGGTTGATGCTTTCTTCCTTGCAGGCCCAGTACCAGGTGCGCCGCAGGCCGTTGTTGCGCCGGGCATTGCTGCCCATGGCCTCTGCGGGGGTGTGGTGCAGCATGTGGCCGAATGCGCGTTCACACCACAGCGCATAGCCCTGGGTGTGCAGGATGTAGGCGTGCCAGGCGCTGTCCACCACCTTGGAGGGCATGCCTACGAACTGCCGGCCGCTGCGCAGATAGGCCATGAAGAACTGGCGCAGGCCACGTAGCACCAGCTCGGCATCGCGCGGCTGCAAGCCGGGGTGGGCTTCCAGAACTTTGGCGGCCAGAAAGCGTGGAAATTCCGCGTCGCGTATGAACTGGCGGCGCAGGCTTTGCTCCCAGGCGCGCAGGGCTGTCCACAGCATGGCGCCCATGGGCAGGACCAGCGCCGGCCACCACTGGTGGCGGGCCAGGCCCCAGACGCAGATCGGCAAAACCAGCAGGGCGCTGACACGGCGTAGCCACACCAGTGCGTAAATGCGTTGGTAGGGGCGTAGGTGGGGCAGGGCCGGCATGGCGTCAGCCCGGCTGCGGGGCCAGTGTGCCGCGCTGCAGGCGGTGGTGCTCGGTACGGCCAGGCATGAATAGCGCGATCAGGCTGTCCAGCAGCAATTGGGCCTTGGCTGAGTGGTCGGCGCCGAAATTGCACACGTACACATCCAGCGTCACAGCCGACTGTTCGGGCCAGGTGTGCACGCACAAGTGTGATTCTGCTAGCAAAATGGTAGCTGTAACCCCACCTGGCCCCTGCGCTGTAGCCGGAAAACTATGGAAGAGTTCGCCCACGGCCTGCAGGCCAGCGGCCTGAACGGCATCGCGGCAGGCCACGCCCAGCAGCTGTGCATCCAGCAGCCAGGCACTGGCGCAGCGACAGTGGTGGAGATCGGCGGTGAGGTGCAGGCCTTGCATGGGGCCAGACTGTAGCGGCCTTTTGCGAGGTACTTCGCGCTGTGTTAGTTGCTTGGGGTGCGCGGCGGATTGGTTTGCAGGCCGGCCATCACCATATCCACCATCGATGGCGCAGCTTTCTCCAACGAGAAGCTGTCAGGCGACAGCAGCCATTCGCGCATGGTGCCGGCGATAAAGAAATTGATGGTTTGCTGAGCCAGGAATACATCGGTGTCGGCTGGCAGTTGGCCGTTGCCCACTGCGCGTACCAAAATACCCTGGATCTGGGTGAAGCATTCATCGCGCCGTGCCAGCTTGTTCTCCATTACGGTGACGACTTCGCCGATGTTTTCGCACTTGAAAAACATGATGCTGAACACCCGCTGCTGCCGGGGCGAGCCGGCCAGCGTTGTCAGTGCCCGTACGCACATCTGGCGCAGCGCGGCCAGCGGATTGGCGTCGGCGCATATATCAAGTTCGACAAGCATGGCCTCCATCGGTAACATGGCCTGTGCAATCAGCGCTTGCAGTACGTCGGCCTTGTCCTTGAAGTGCCAGTAAATAGCGCCCCGCGTCATTCCTGCCGCGGCGGCGATGTCATTCAGCGTGGTGTGGGCAACACCTTTGTCAAAGAACATCTGCTCCGCGGCTTCCAGTAACGCGGCATAGGTTTGCTCTGCGTCCTCTTTGGTTTTTCTAGCCATGGTCGTGTCTCTTGCTGCTGTAATAGTTAGTAACGTAGTTGAAACAAACATACGTGAATGTATGTGATACTACACCATCCAATTAAACCATCTATGTCTATGTCCATCGCATCTCCTCGCGCTTCATCGACCGACAACCGCAACGCCCGCTTTGCGCGCCGGCGTTGGATATCCCCATTTTTGTTGGCGGCCCTGCCTTTGGCGCTGGTGGCTTGCGGCAAGTCCACCGGTGCGGCGGGCGGTCCGGGTGGCGCGATGCCGCCGCCCGAGGTGTCTGTGATCACGGTGCAGGCCCAGGCCCATTCGGTGGAGCTGGAATATGTGGGCCAGACCGCTGGTTCGCGTGAAACCGAGGTGCGTGCGCGTGTGGCCGGTATTTTGGAAAAGCGTTTGTACGAAGAAGGTTCGCTGGTCAAGGCCGGCACGCCCTTGTTCCAGATCGATCCTGGTACCTTCCAGACCCAGGTTGCGTCGGCAGAGGCCAATGTGGCTGTAGCCCAGGCCAAAGTCAACCAGGCCCGCCGCGACCAGGCCCGCCTGGCCCCGCTGGCGGCTGAAAAAGCCATCAGCCAAAAAGAATTTGATGACAGCAAGTCCACCCTGGAGTCCGCCGAAGCGTCGCTGAAGCAGGCCCAGGCCCAGGCCAACGAAGCCCGCCTGAACCTGGGTTACACCAAGGTGGTGGCCCCCATCAGCGGCACCACCGGCACGGCATCCAAGTCGGATGGCGCCCTGGTGTCGGCCAGCGACAGCCTGCTGACCACGATCGTGCAAACCAACCCGATGTATGTGAACTTCAGCGTATCGGAAAGCGATTTGCTGCGCATGACCAAGCAAGTGAGCACGGGCCAGCTTAGCGTGCCCGGCCAGCGGTCGGCCAACGGCAGCCTGGGCTTTACCGTCAATGTGAAGCAGGCCGATGGCAGCATCTTCCCACGCGCCGGCAAGCTCAATTTCGCCAGCGAAAAGGTGAATCCGCAAACCGGCAGCTTTGACGCCCGTGCCGAGATCCCTAACCCCGATGGCAGCTTGCGCCCCGGCCAGTTCGTGCGCGTGCTGCTCAGCGGCGCCAGCCGTCCGAATTCCATCACCGTGCCACAGCGCGCGGTGATCGACAGCCCCATGGGCAAGATGGTGTTCACCGTGTCGCCGGACGACAAGCTGGTACCCCACCCGGTGGAGCTGGACGGCTGGAGCAAGGGCGAATGGATCGTCACCAAGGGCTTGCAAAGCGGCGACCGCGTGCTGGTCGAAGGCTTCATCAAAGCCCATGAGCCCGGCATGACTGTGAAGCCTGTGCCCTATGTGGCCAAGGCCGCCAACGGTCAGCCCGCTGCCGCGCCTGCTTCCGCAGAAAAACCACCTGCAGCGCCCGCCAGTGCTGCGCAAGCTGCTTCGAAATAAGGAGCAACTGACCCATGTTTTCCAAGTTCTTTATTGACCGTCCGATCTTCGCGACGGTGCTATCGCTGTTCCTGGTGCTCGCCGGGTTGGCCGCCATGCGTGTGCTGCCGATCTCGCGCTACCCGGAAATCTCGCCACCGGTGGTGAGCGTCAGTGCGGTTTACCCCGGTGCTTCGGCCGAAGTGCTGGAAACCACCGTGGCTGCACCTATCGAGCAGGCCATCAACGGCGTCGAGAAGATGCTCTACATGAGCTCCACCTCGTCCGGTGACGGCGCGGTGTCCATCAGCATCACTTTCGACGTCGGTACCGACCTGGACATCGCCGCGGTGAACGTGAACAACCGCGTGAACCAGGTGCTGAGCAAGCTGCCGCAAGAGGTGCAGCGCCAGGGCGTGACCGTGGCCAAGAGCTCGGCCAGCTTCATGACGGTGGCGGCGATCTACTCGCCCGACGACCGCTATGACGCGCTGTACATCTCCAACTACGTGACGCAAAACGTGCTGGACGCCATCAAGCGCGTGCCCGGTACCACCAATGTGCAGATCTTCGGTGCCAAGGACTACGCCATGCGTATCTGGCTGCGCCCGGACCGCATGGCCCAGCTGGGCATCACGGTAGGCGATATTTCTGGCGCCATCACCGAGCAGAACGCGCAGTACGCGGCAGGCAAGATCGGCGCGCCGCCGAACAATACCGAAGAGCTGACGCTCACGGTCACCGCTAAGGGCCGCTTGCTGGAGCCGGAGGACTTTGCCAACATCGTGGTGCGTAGCGGCGCCAATGGTGCCATTGTTCGCGTCAAGGACGTGGCACGTGTTGAGCTGGGTGCTAAGGACTACAACTTCTATGGCCGCGTGAACGGCCACCCCACGGTGCCTGTCGGTATCTTCTTGCAGACCGGTGCGAATGCGCTGGAAACCCGTGAAGCGGTGGAAAAAACCCTGCAAGAGCTTAAGGCCAAGTTCCCTGAAGGCCTGACCTACTCCACCCCCTACGACACCACGCCTTTCGTGACGGAGTCCATCCACGAAGTGCTGAAGACCCTGGCGGAAGCCATGGTGCTGGTGTTCATCGTGGTGTATGTGTTCCTGCAAAGCTGGCGTGCCACCATCATCCCGACGCTGGCCGTGCCGGTGTCGCTGATTGGCACCATGGCGGGTCTGCATCTGCTGGGCTACAGCATCAACACGCTGACCCTGTTCGGCATGGTGCTGGCCATCGGTATCGTGGTGGATGACGCCATCGTGGTGCTGGAAAACGTCGAGCGCCTGATGCATGAAGAGGGTATGACGCCGCGTGAAGCCGCGATTGAAGCCATGCGTGAAGTGACCGGCCCGGTGGTCGCCATCGTGCTGGTGCTGTGCGCGGCCTTTATTCCAGTGGCCTTCCTGGGCGGATTGGCCGGCGAGTTGTACCGCCAGTTCTCGGTGACCATCACCATTGCCGTCTGCCTGTCTGGCATCGTGGCGTTGACCTTGACGCCGGCACTCTGCGCCGTGTTGCTCAAGCCGGGTGCGGAGCGCAAGAACAAAGTGTTCACCTGGTTCAACAAGAGCTTCAGCAACCTGACCCACCGCTATACCAAGGGTGTGGCCTTCTTCCTGAAGCGTGGCGTGCTGGGTCTGGTGTTGTTCGTTGCCATGGGCGCGCTGACCGGCGTGCTGTTCAAGCTGGTGCCCAGCAGCCTGGTGCCCGACGAAGACCAGGGCTACTACATTGCTGCGGTGATTCTGCCGGAAGGCTCGTCGCTGGACCGTACCAACCAGGTGGTCAAGCAGGTCGAAGCCGCCGTGGGCGGTAACAAGAACATCGACACCACGTTCAGCCTGGTGGGCTTGAACTTCCTGGGTGGCGGCGGCTTGAAGTCGTCCGCGGCCACCATGTTCTTCCCGCTGAAGCCTTGGGCTGAGCGTGACCAGTCCGCCCAACAGTTGGTGGGCGAGTACTACATGAAGACCGGTGGCATCAAGGAAGGTTTGCCGCTGGCCTTCGGCCCTCCGGCGATCCAGGGCCTGGGCCAGACCGGTGGTTTCGAGTTCTACATGCAGAACAAGGGTGACGGTGGTGTGCGCCGCCTGGCCCAGTTGCTGCCAGCCCTGCTGGAAGAAGCCAACAAGCAGCCCGAGCTGCAAGGCGTGAAGACGCTGTGGCAAGCCAACTCGCCCCAGCTGTTTGTGAGCGTGGATACCGAAAAGGCGCGCTCCATGGGCATCGCCGTGGCCGATATCTACAGCACCTTGGCGGCTACGCTGGGTAGCTACTACGTGAACGACTTCAACAAGAGCGGCCGTATCTACCAGGTGCTGATGCAGGCCGAAGGCCAGTTCCGCTCCAAGCCAGATGACATTGGCGCGCTGTATGTGCGTTCCAACGCCGGCAAGATGATCCAGCTGCGCTCGGTGGCGGACGTGAAGTTCGTAGCCGGTCCGGAGTCCGTGCAGCATTTCAACGCGCTGCCGTCGATCCAGATACTGGGTGATCCCAAGCCCGGTTTCAGCTCGGGCCAGGCGATTGCCGCCATGGAACGCGCTGCCAACAAGGTGCTGCCTTCTGACGTGGGTTTCGACTGGGGCGGTACCGCGTTCCAGCAAAAGCGTAGCAGCGGCGCGGCGGGTCTGGCCATTGGCGCGGGCTTTGTGATGATCTTCCTGATCCTGGCCGCGCAGTATGAAAAGTGGTCGCTGCCGTTCTCGGTGCTGTTGGCTCTGCCCTTCGGTATCTTCGGCGCGCTGGTGGCGGTGTACTTGCGCAACCATGCGAACGACGTGTACTTCCAGATTGGTCTGGTCACGCTGCTGGGGCTATCGGCGAAGAACGCGATTCTGATTGTGGAGTTCGCGATGATGAAGGTGCACGACGGCATGACGCCAGTGGCTGCGGCCCTGGAAGCCGCACGTTTGCGCTTCCGGCCCATCATCATGACCTCGCTGGCCTTTATTCTGGGCGTGGTGCCCTTGGCCATCTCCACCGGCGCTGGCGCGGCAGCGCGCCAGTCCATTGGTACGGGCGTGGTCGGCGGCATGATTGCGGCGACCTTCCTGGCGGTGTTCCTGGTGCCGCTGTTCTTTAAATTGGTGAACGACTGGAACTTCCGCAGCAATCCGGAAGACTTCGACAGCGTGAACAAACCCGCCCACGGCGAAGGAGCGGCCCATGTTTAAGCGCATGCCCAAATTTGCTATAACTCTGATAGCGGCTGGCGTACTGTCTGCCTGCGGTATTGCACCTGTTGGCCCTGACTACAAACGGCCTGAGCTGGATGTGCCCGCCACGCTGTCGGTGAACGGCACAGCCACCAATGTGGACTGGCTGAGTTGGTGGAAGGGTTTCCAGGACCCGGTGCTGGACAGCTTGCTGCAGGAAGCCTCCAGCAACAGCCAGGACCTGGCCCTGGCCACGGCCCGTATCGCCGAAGCCCGTGCCACGGTGGACCAGAACTTGTCCAACTTCTACCCGACGGTGGACCTGAATGCCAGCGCCACGCGCCGGCGTGCCAGCGAGAATTCAGCCAGCTTTTCCACCCCCGGTGCAGACCCGCATTCGAATGACCGCCAGCTGGGCCTGACCGCCAGCTACGAGATCGACTTCTGGGGCCGGTACGCACGTGCTGACGAGGCCGCGCGGGCCCGCCTGCTCAGCCAGGCTGCCAGCCGCGGAACGGTGCTGACCTCGCTGTACGCCAACGTGGCGCAAAGCTACTTTGCACTGCGCGGACTGGATGCGCAAACAACGCTGGCCGAACAGACCCTGGCCACCCGGCAAGAGAACCTGCGCTTGCAAAAGCGCCGCTTCGACGCCGGTGTGATCGGCGAGCTGGACATGCGCCAGGCCGAGTCCGAAGCCGCCAGCATCGAAGCCACGCTGCAACAGACCCGCCAAAGCCGCAGCAATGCCGAGTCGGCCCTGGCCGTGTTGTTGGGCCGCAAGCCCAGCGACATCGTGCATCCGGTGCTGGCACGTGGTGCGGAACTGGGCAAGCTATACGCCGCCCAGCCAATTCCTGCGGACCTGCCGTCCGACGTGCTGACACGCCGGCCCGACGTGGTCAGCGCCGAGCAAAGCCTGATTGCGGCCAATGCCGACATTGGCCAGGCCCGCGCTGCCTACTTCCCCAAGTTCAGCTTGACGGCAAGCTTGGGCCAGCAGTCGAAAGACATGTCGACTCTGTTCGATCCGGCATCTTTGTTCTGGAGCCTGGTGGGCAATTTGACCCAGCCCATTTTCCGTGGCGGTGCGCTGAAAGCGGTGGAAGCCGCCGCCAATGCGCGCCAGCAGCAGGCCGTGGCAACGTACACGCAGACGGTGCAAAACGCCTTCCGCGATGTCCATGACGCCTTGAACAATGTGTCTACCGGCAACGAGATCACCGCCACCACTGCCAAGCGCATCGCGGCATTGCGCGATACCTTGCGCCTGGCGGACCTGCGCTACAAGGGCGGCTATTCCAGCTACCTGGATGTGCTGAATGCGCAGCGCGATCTGATGCAGGCCGAGTCTGGCCTGATCGACGCGCAACGCACCCAGCTGAACGCGGTGGTCAGCCTATACAAGGCACTCGGCGGCGGCTGGGATGCCAGCAGCCTGGTGGCCCAAGGCACCCAGCCCTGAGCACCCGCTGGGCGACCTGTTTGCCTACGGGCAGCAGCTTGTCTTGAAGCATCAAAATAGCACCCAGCGCAGGCAATATCTGCGCTGGGTGCTATTTTGTTTGTAGCAATGCGGAGGTGCTGGTGTGCTTGCTGCATCCATGCACAGGGATGGCTTGGGCGTTCAGCCTGCCGTCCATAGGCCGCTGGGGCCGAGGTTGTCTCTGGTGGCCCTGCAGGCTGCAGCCGCCTGTGATACCTTCCGTGCCCAGTTCAGAATAGATTTACGCTTGATTGACGTAGCAGCCGAGGCCGCAGGCCGCCACCGGGTGCTACGTGAGTCCTCTTACGGATACCCACGACATGCCCAGTTTGCCCACACCGTCCCACGCCGCCTTGCTGGAGCGCCTGCAGGCACTCGCGCCCGACCGGCTCCAGGGCATACGCCGTGGGCTGGAGAAGGAAAGCCTGCGCGCCCAACCCGGCGGCAGCCTGGCGTTGACGCCGCATCCTGCTGCACTGGGCTCGGCGCTCACGCATCCGCACATCACCACCGACTTCAGCGAGTCGCAGGTTGAGCTGATCACCGGTGTGCATGCCGGTGTGGAGGCCTGCCTGGACGAGCTCACCGAGGTGCACCAGTTCACCTACCGCGCCATGCAGGCCGTGGGCGACGAGATGCTGTGGGTGTCCAGCATGCCCTGCGGTCTGCCCACCGACGAGACTATTCCCATTGGCCGCTACGGCAGCTCGAATGTGGGCCGCGCCAAGAGCGTATACCGCATGGGCCTGGGCCACCGCTACGGCCGGCGCATGCAGACCATCTCTGGTATCCACTACAACTGGTCGTTGCCAGGCGTGTCCAGCGAGGAGTATTTCGGGCTGATCCGCAACTTCCGCCGCCATGCCTTTCTGCTGCTGTACCTGTTCGGCGCCTCGCCTGCCGTGTGCTCCAGCTTTGTGGCCGGCCGCCAGCACGAGTTGCAGCAGCTCAATGAGCGCACCATGTACATGCCGCACGGCACTTCGTTGCGCATGGGCCGCCTGGGTTACCAGAGCGATGCCCAGGCCTCGCTGGCTGTCAGTTACAACAGCCTGGAAGGTTATGGCGCGTCCCTGCAAGAAGCGCTGACCCGCCCGTACCCGGCCTACAAGGCGGTGGGCGTACGCGGCACCGGTGGCGATTACAACCAGCTGGCCACCAGCCTGCTGCAGATCGAGAACGAGTTTTACGGCACCATCCGCCCCAAGCGCGTCATTCACCCCGGAGAGCGTCCGCTGCACGCGCTGCGTGAGCGCGGCGTGGAGTATGTGGAAGTGCGCCTGCTGGACCTGGACCCGTTCGTGCCCGTGGGCATCACCGCGCAGACCATGCGTTTCATCGATGTATTCCTGCTGCACTGCCTGCTGTCCGACAGCCCGCCCGACAGCCCGCAGGAAATTACCGAGCTGGCCCACAACCAGCACCGCGTGGCGGCCCGTGGCCGTGAACCTGGCTTGACCCTGGAGCGCGCCGGCGCAGAAGTGTTGTTGACCGCCTGGGGCCAGGATCTGGTGGCCGCCTGTCGCCCGATTGCCGCCGCGCTGGACGCCACCCATGGCGGCCGCCTGTACACCGAGGCGCTGGATGCAGCCGACGCGGCCCTGGTTGACCCCAGCCTGCTGTCGTCTGCACGCGTGCTGGCCGCCATGCAAAGCAGTCACGGTGGCGCTTTTGTTCCGTTCATCGCCGAGCAGTCGCAACGCACCCGCAAGACGCTGCTGGATTTGCCGTTCAGCGCCGAGCAGCAAGCCCGTTTTGAGGCCATGGCCGTGCAGTCCGTCCAAGCCCAGAAAGATATAGAAGCGGCCGACACCATGCCCTTCGACGTCTATTTGCCGCAGTACCTTTCCGCCGAGCGGCTGGAAGTGAAACACCGCCGTACGCCCGCAGCCGTGCAGTCTGCCTGACTCTTGGTGTGTGATGAAATAGGCCGCCAGCGCAGAATTTTACTGCGCTAATAGCTATCAAATATGTAGCATTTCGAGTCAGGGCTTGGGTGTGCCAGTCCATACCAGGGTCTGGCCCTGGCTGGATACCAGCCGCAGGACCGGCGGGCTGCCTGCTGCCAGCAGCAATTGCAAAGGTTGGGCGAGCAGGGCGCTGATGGCTTTGTCTGCTTCCATCAGCGGCGCTTCGCAGCCCTTGCGCGTGCCCATCAGCGGGCCCACCTCCAGCATGCCTGCATCCAGCGTCCGGTAGTTGCCGCCCAGGCCATTGCAGCCACCGCTTACCGCCATGCGGTCGGCCATGAATTCCATGACAAAGCGGCGGTCAGCGCGCGGGAACAGTACTGCCATGGCCTGGCCTTGTCCGTCGCTGGCCGAGTCCAGCGTCCATCGAAAATCCTGCAGCTGGCTGGCGGTGGGCGGGCTGGCGTGGGGCATGGCCGGGGCGTTGGCCTTGGTCGCGCAGGCTGTCAGCGCGCTACCGAATACCAGGACACAGGCGATGGCCAGCAGGCCGGCAGAACGGTTCAGCATATAAAAATTTCTCCAGCGTATTTTGAAATGGCAGCTTGCCATGGTAGGCCTTTTGCCTGACTTGCAGCTTGGGCAATCGTTTTCCTTGGGCTGCTTAAATTTTAGGCGTTGCAAGCTTTGTCTTTATAAAACAAACACTTAGCTGCCCCATACAGCGGATTTCCAAACTTATCCACAAGTTTGTCCAGTGCCGGCGGGTAAAACTTTGTGGGCGGTTCTGGCGTGCCGCTGCGCGTTTCTCCAGCTTGACGCCGCGGCGGGCTTGGGGCATCATTCCTGGGTGTTGTCTGACAACTGATGACACTCTAGATTCCAATGTTCCCACGCGCCCGCACCGCCTCACTATAAGGACCGCCCGTATGACTTCCTCCACCCCGCTGACCATTTCCATGCATCCGCGGGATAACGTGGCCATCGTGGCGAACGACGGCGGCCTGCCCGCGGGCACCGTGCTGTCCAGCGGCTTGGTGCTGCGCGACAAGGTGCCGCAGGGCCACAAGGTCAACCTGGTAGACCTGGCCGCCGACGCGCCCGTGTTGCGTTACAACGTGGTTATTGGCTATGCGGAGCGCGATATCCCGGCCGGCAGCTGGGTCCATGAGCGCCTGCTGAAAATGCCTGCAGCCCGCGAGTTGGAAGGCCTGCCCATGCCCGGCGATGCCGGGGTGGTGCCGCCACCCGTGCTGCCGCCGCTGGAGGGCTATACCTTTGAGGGCTACCGCAACGCCGATGGTTCGGTGGGCAGCCGTAACATCCTGGCCATTACCACCACGGTGCAGTGCGTGGCCGGCGTACTGGACTTCGCCGTCAAACGCATCAAGTCCGACCTGTTGCCACGCTATCCGCATGTGGATGACGTGGTGGGGCTGGAACACACCTACGGCTGCGGTGTCGCCATTGACGCGCCCGACGCCATCATCCCCATCCGTACCCTGCGCAATATCAGCCTGAACCCGAATTTTGGCGGCGAGGTGATGGTGCTGAGCCTGGGCTGCGAGAAGCTGCAGCCCGAGCGTCTGCTACCGCCGGGCGTGATCCCGATCGAAGACCAGCGCGACGCTGCATTAGACGTGGTCTGCCTGCAGGCTGAGGAAAACGTGGGTTTCATGTCCATGATCGACGCCATCCTGCGCCAGGCCGAGGTGCATCTGAAGCGGCTGAACTTGCGCCGCCGCGAGGTCGTGCCTGCGTCCGAGCTGGTGGTGGGCGTGCAGTGCGGCGGCAGCGACGCCTTCTCGGGCGTGACGGCCAACCCGGCCGTGGGCTTTGCCACCGATCTGTTGGTGCGTGCGGGCGCCACCGTGATGTTTTCCGAAACCACCGAAGTGCGTGACGGCATTGCCCAGCTGACCTCACGCGCCAGCAGCACCGAGGTAGCTGATGCCATGGTGCGCGAGATGGCCTGGTACGACAACTACCTGCAAAAAGGCCGGGTGGACCGTAGCGCCAACACCACGCCGGGCAATAAGCTGGGCGGTTTGTCGAATATCGTTGAGAAGGCCATGGGCTCCATCGTCAAGTCCGGCAGCGCGCCGATCTCGGGTGTGCTGTCGCCCGGTGAGAAGCTGAAGCAAAAAGGTCTGGTCTATGCCGCGACCCCGGCCAGTGACTTCATCTGCGGCACACTGCAACTGGCTGCCGGTATGAACGTACATATTTTCACCACCGGCCGAGGAACGCCCTACGGTCTGGCCGAGGTACCGGTCATCAAGGTGGCCACGCGAACGGACCTGGCACGCCGCTGGCATGACCTGATGGACGTTAACGCCGGCCGTATTGCCGACGGATCGGCCACCATTGAGGACGTGGGCTGGGAGCTGTTCCACCTGATGCTGGCGGTGGCCAGCGGCAAGAAAACCTGGGCGGAGCAGTGGGGGCTGCAAAATTCGCTGGTGTTGTTCAACCCGGCGCCAGTGACCTGAGCTGGGGCTAGCCCAGCGCGGGGGCCATGAAAAAACCCGCCGAAGCGGGTTTGGGAGGAGGGAGCTGGGTTGCCTATTTCTTGGCGGCGCTGGCAGCTGCTGCGGGTTTGTCGGCGGCGGCGTCAGCCTTGGCTTTTTTCGCATCGGCCTTGGCCTTCTTGGCATCGGCTTTTGCATCCGATGCTGCTGGCGCGGCGGCTGCGGCTGGTGCTGCCTTGGCGGCGGGAGCAGCTGCACCATTGAATGTGCTGCCATTGACGGTCAGGCCGCCGGCAGAAAACTTGGCGGCGTTTTTGTCGCCTATGCCTTTGACGCGCTCGATCAAGTCGTTCCAGTCCTTGAACTCGCCTTTTTTGCGTTCATCCAGGATCTTGCTGGAAATGCCCGGGCCTATGCCTTTGACACCGTCGAGATCGGCCACGCTTGCCTTGTTTACGTCCACCGCGGCGAAAGCCAGGGCTGCAGTCAGCATGGCCAGAATGGCCAGAATCTTCTTCAACATAGGTTTTTCCTTTAAGTTCATGAGCGCCGCATGCCAACGCGGCAGAAGCGTTCAATGGCCAGCATACAACGGCAGGCAGAGGTTTGGGGTTGACGTGCCGTACTCACCGGTGCTGCTGGTCGAACGCAGCAGTAACACAGGCTAAGATAGCCCCTCACAAGCATAGAGCAGAAGGATTGGGTCATGAAAATATTGGTCACGGGCGCGGCAGGTTTCATTGGTATGACTGCGTCGCTGAAGCTGTTGGCGCGCGGAGATGAGGTCGTCGGCCTGGACAATCTGAATGACTATTACGATGTCAATCTGAAGCACAACCGCTTGAAGCGCCTGACGCCGCAGAGCAACTTCCGCTTTGTGCAGATGGACGTTGCCGACCGTGCAGGCATAGCCGATTTATTCACCCGCGAGAAGTTTGACCGCGTCATCCACCTTGCTGCCCAGGCGGGTGTGCGTTATTCCCTGCAGAACCCACTGGCCTATGTAGACAGCAACTTGGTGGGTTTCATCAATATTCTGGAAGGATGCCGTCATAGCAAGGTCCAGCATCTGGTGTATGCGTCCAGCTCCAGTGTGTACGGTGGCAACACCAAGATGCCATTCTCCGAGCATGACAGCGTGGACCATCCTGTCAGCCTGTACGCCGCAACCAAGAAGGCCAATGAGCTGATGGCGCATACCTATAGCCATCTATACGGCCTGCCTACCACGGGCCTGCGGTTTTTCACGGTCTATGGTCCGTGGGGCCGGCCCGACATGGCTTTGTTTCTGTTTACCAAGGCGATCATGGAAGGGCGCCCGATCGATGTCTTCAACCATGGCAATATGCAGCGGGACTTCACCTATGTAGACGATATCGTCGAAGGTGTGGTGCGTGTGTTGGATCGTGTGGCTGCTCCAAATCCGGATTACGACGCTGTATTGGCCGACCCCGCCACAAGCAACGCACCTTACCGCGTGTTCAATATCGGCAATAACAATCCTGTCCGTTTGCTGGACTTCATCGGCTGCATTGAAGACGCACTGGGTAAGAAGGCCGAGAAGCGTCTATTGCCGCTGCAAGATGGTGACGTACCGGAAACCTATGCCAATACCGACGCACTGCAGGACTGGGTGGGGTTTGTGCCGGGTACCAGCGTGCAGACTGGTATCGGTAACTTTGTCGCCTGGTACCGCGATTACTATAAAGTTTGAAGCTTATCGGATGAGGCTTTGGCAGTGCGCAACCACGCCGCGCGCGCCAGCCTCGCAGAGATCCAGCACTCGCTCGAAACCTTGGGCATTGCCAAAATACGGGTCTGGTACTTCATCTGTATCCGTCTTGCGTGCATACGCCATAAAGCACTGAACCTTGTGCGTTAGGTGGCCGGGGCATATCTGTCGCAAATCAGCCAGATTGGACTGGTCCATCGCCAGTATCAACTCATAGGTATTGAAGTCACTTTCCGTGACTTTGCGTGAACGGTCCTTGCCGGCCACATAGCCGCGGGCAGACAGCGCATTTTTGGCACGTCCGTCCATTTTTTCGCTGATGCGGCCTGCGTGGGTGCCTGCCGAGTCCACCCGCAACTTGCGTTTGAGTCCCGCATCTTCGGCAAATTTGAGCAAGACGCTTTGCGCCATGGGCGAACGGCAGATATTGGCCTTGCAGACTATCAATATTTTGAGCATCGGACGATACTGTAACGGTGCAATTTCGATGGGGCTGAAAATGGGATGAAACCTACCGTGGTGCGCCACCAGAGGCCCTGGCGCGATGGACTGTGCGCACTGCATGTTACCCATTATCTGAGCGGCGATTTCGTCCTTCCAGGCCGCTTGTGTGCTAACGCCATATCTTGGTCAACGCGGCGTCCAACAGGCAGTATTTCGATGTCTGCATATGGTGGGTTATCTTGACCTTGATTGTGGGTACGACGTACTCTGGCGTGGTGATAATGGGCGCCCGTAGCCAAGCGTGGATGAGTGGCCTGCAACCGTAGGAACGAGGGATACATGACAGAAGAAACCTTGAGTCAGCAGCCAGTGGCAATGCTTACGCAAGTCGAGAAAACCTACAGGCTCGATTCGGTGAGCGTCCCCGTCATCAAAGGTATCGATGTGATGGTGCGATCAGCATGTTTTACGGTGCTGATGGGGCCATCCGGGAGCGGGAAGACCACTTTGCTCAACATGATCGGTTGCATCGATAGACCGGACAAGGGCGAAATTGTCGTGTCGGACTGCAAGGTGGGAGAGCTGAGCGACGATGCTTTGTCTGACTTTCGCGCCAAGAACATCGGCTTCATTTTCCAGAACTTCAATCTGCTTCCGGTGTTGAGTGCCTACGAGAATATCGAATATCCGTTGCTACTGGCGGGGGTGTCTGCCAAAACGCGCGGTACCCGTGTACCCAAGTTGTTAGAGGCGGTGGGTTTGGAAGATCGGGCCAAGAACCTGCCAGGCCAGTTGTCTGGCGGCCAGCGGCAGCGCGTGGCCATCGCCCGGGCTTTGGCCCGCAAACCCAAATTGGTCATTGCTGATGAGCCTACGGCAAATCTGGACAGCCAGACGGGGGCTGCCATTTTGTCTTTGATGCGCCGTATGGTGGACCGCTACCAGATCTCTTTTATTTTTTCGTCCCACGATCCAGAAGTTATCAAAGCGGCGGATGACACGATTTTTCTGCACGATGGTGTGATCCGTGACGTTCAGCGCAAGAATATGGGTACGCCAAAATGAGAAGAACCCTGAATCTGGCTCTGCGCAATTTGCTGCGCAACCGGCGTCGCTCTCTTGCTACTTTGGTCGCGATGTCGATTGGCTGTGCTGCCATATTGTTGTTTGGTGGCTTCAGCGGCAACATCAATTACGAGATGCACACCCGCATCGTGCAGCGGGGCGGGCACTTGCAGATCCAGCACCGCGACTTTTATCTTTATGGCAGCGGGAACCCCACCGACTACGGCATCAGTGACTACGCCAAAATTTTGACTGATATTCAGCAGGATGAAGTGCTACGCAAAATGGTACTGGTCGCCACGCCAACCTTGCAGTTCGGCGGCATTGCCGGCAACTATGCAGCCAGTGTTTCTCGTACTGTGATTGGAACAGGGTTTGTCGCCGAAGATATCAACCGCATGCGGCAATGGAATGATTTTGGCCTGCGTTCCAAGGCTCCAATTTCGACCCTGGAGGGGACGGCGTTGGACTCTGCTGTGGTGGGGGTCGGGGTTGCAAGGGTGTTGCAGTTATGTGATGCCTTGAAGGTTGAGCACTGCCCCAAGCCGGATAAGAAGCGATCAGGAGACGGCGAGGCCGTGCCGGACGATATCGCTCAGCTCAGCATGCAGGAGTCAAAAGCTGCCTCCAGCGCTAGCAATTCCAGCCCGCGCAGGGTTGAAGTGCTCTTGGTGAATTCTAGAGGTGCGCCCAATGTGACTTCTCTGGAGGTGGTTCGGGCCGAAGACCAGGGTGTCAAGGAGCTGGATGAAATCGCTCTCATCATGCACCTGGCAAAAATTCAGCAATTGGTATACGGCAAATCTGCTCCCAAAGTGACTTCCATCATTCTTCAGTTAAGACACTCCGATCAGATACCCGCAGCCGTAGCGCGCCTGGAGCCCATATTGGCAAAGTATTCCAGCAGCCAACCATTGGCGATGCTCGACTTCCGCATGTTGAATCCGTTCTATGTGCAAACGGTGCAAATGTTTGACACCATATTCGGCTTTGTTTTTTTGCTGATTGGTGCGATTGTTTTATTTACTGTCAGTAACACCATGAATACCGCTGTGGTTGAGCGCACGGTAGAAATTGGGACCTTGCGCGCAATTGGTTTGCGACGTGCTGGCATCCGGGGGCTGTTTGTCACAGAAGGGGCTTTGCTTGGTGTGTGTGGTGCAGTTTTGGGTGTCGTACTGGCTTTGGTGATTTCGGCAATCATTAATCGGCTGGATATTCCTTGGGTTCCACCTAGTACGGTAGAGCCGGTACCGCTGACCATTTTGGTAGCTGGAGAGCTGAAAATGATCGTTGGCACGACTTTGGGCCTGATTGGCATCGCCATACTATCTGCTTGGTGGCCTGCTTACCGAGCAGCACAACTCAAGATCGTAGAAGCATTGCGCCACGTCTGAATTCATCAAGGCAGTCATCATGAAGACACTACGCATATTCCTATACTTTTGTGTGCTGTGCACTACTTCGGCTTGGGCCGCACCATCGGCGGAGGAGATACTTGTCGCCAGTGATGCTATCCGCAATCCTGGCCGTGCATTCAGTGTCACTGTTACGCTGACGGAGTTTCAGGGCGGTAAGCAAGCAGACAGCAGCACCTTGACCAGTTACTCGTTGAGCCAGCATCAGGGCGGGCAATTCTCTAGCCTGATACGCTTTGTTTTACCTGCTCGTGATGCTGGTAAGTTGATGCTTAAAAGCGGCAACGATATGTGGTTTTATGACCCTAGCAGTAAAGCCAGTGTTCGCCTGTCTCCTCAGCAGCGGTTATTGGGACAGGCATCCAATGGTGATGTAGCTACCGTTAATTTGGCCAAAGATTACAAGGCAACGCTTGCTGGCGAAGAGGAAGTTCAGGATGGGGAAAAGCATATGCGCAAGGCGTATAAATTGGCTTTGACTGCAGCAACTCCCGAAGTGACATATGCCAGCATAGAAATGTGGGTGGATAAGGAAAATAACCGGCCTATCAAGGGGCGGTTCTATGCTGAATCCTCTCGGCTGCTTAAAACGGTTTATTACCGGAGGTTCCAACCGCAGCTAGGTGCCGAGCGACCAACCGAGAGTGTGATCATTGACGGGCTGGATCCCCAATCCGTGACGCTCATGCGTTTTTCTGATTACAAAGCCCGTAACATCCCTGAAAGTTGGATGCAAAGAGATTTTCTGCCCCGTTTTCAACCTGATTAATCCGATGACTATCGTTTCTCGTTCCATTTTTTTGTCTGTTGTCACGCTGGCAATGATGCAGCCCCTGCCATCTTTGAGTGCAAGTGGCGCTGAGGTAGATGCACTTAATCTCGAAAGCGATATGAGTGCTGCAGCCGAGGGCACTCGGGACACCAAGCTTTTTGTTGAGGGCGCAGTTGGCAATGCTAGCCAGCGGTATAAGTCGAGCAGTGTGAACACATCTCGCGCGTCTATAGACTTTACCCATACGGAGCGTCTTGCCCCAGGCTGGCGGGGTGTGATCTCTGACCGATTCGATCAAATTCATCCCAGGGATGCGGGTCTTGATGAGAGCGTCAACAGCTTGCGTGAGGCTTATATAAGCTGGCAGTCGGATGACGGAGGGGTAATCGCAGAAGCTGGGCGCATTAATTTGCGCTATGGGCCTAGCTATGGCTACAACCCAACAGATTTTTTCCGCGATGGTAGCTTGCGTGCGGTAACCACTGCTGATCCTTTCGCTCTGCGAGAGAATCGGCTGGGCACTGTCATGCTGAGGGCGCAAAGCCTATGGGCTGGCGGCTCTTTGTCTGTTGCATTTGCTCCCAAGATGGCAGACAACCCTAATCAGGACACCTGGAGCCTAGACCTTGGGTCTACCAATAATCGGGATAGGGCTTTAGTGGTGCTCGGGAGTCAATTTTCTCAGCGGGTAAGTAGTCAATTCTTCGTCTATAAGCAAGATGGTCTTTCGTCTGCTCTGGGGGCTAATTTGACAGCTTTGTTGTCGGACGCTGCCGTGGCGCATTTGGAGTGGTCGCGCAGTAAGGAGTCTGATTTATTGAGCCGTGTTGCGGGTCTGCCAACCAGTACTTCAACACGTAACCGATTTGCGGGTGGGGCAACTTACACCACGTTGAGTAAGTTGTCCGTAACCGCCGAATATGAATATAACGGCTTCGCACCGGACAAGCCTGACTGGTCTGCACCAGGAATGGGGGGAGCTTTGGCTCAACAAGCCTATCTAAGCGAATCTTTGCGATTGCAAGAACTTGCTTCTCGTCAAGCCTACTTGGTGTATGTAACGCAAAAGGGCCTTTTTCTCAAGGACTTGGATTTGACAGCTTACCTGCGGGTCAACATGGGCGATAGCAGCCGGCTTGCTTGGCTGGAATTGCGACACCATTGGGCTAAGTTTGATTTGACGTTTCAATTGCAGCAGAACATGGGGCGTACAGGTAGTGACTTCGGAAGTCTGCCGGACCGTCGAGCCATGCAGGTCTTGGGCACTTACTTTTTCTAACTTCTGCGACTTGAGCTAATGAGGCGCCCTGTCGAGAAATCTTACACATCGATGTTGAAAAACTGAATTTTGTTTTATAAGTCATTGATTTTTATGGATTTTTTGTGATTGGCATACTGCGTGCTTTAAGTAATCAACGGTCGATTCCGCAGTGGACCAGACTGTTTAACTTTCACTCTAAGGGGTACATCATGAAATTTTCAATGCCAAAAGTCTCCGCTGCAGCAATGGCGGCTGGTGTTGTGCTCGCATTGAGCGCAGGTTCTGCGTCTGCGGTCCCAACATTCACTATCGATAGCAGCGCGATCATTGGCGGTGCAACTGCGTTGAAAACTGGCGACAAGTTTTCTGGCACGTCGTCGGAACTTCTGCACACCACCGCAACTGGTCACACCGGTTCCGGTTGGCTGCAAGTTAGCACGCTGGATTTGCTGGGTTCGCCAGTAAAAGGTTTTGGTAGCGTGCTCGGCTCCTACGGTTTGTATGTGACTTTTGATCTGGTTGATACTTATGTGGGTGGCGGGAGTGGTGTAAATACTCCGAACAGCGTTAACCAGTTGACCCTGCTGAACTTCAAGGTATGGGCTGATCCATCGAACAACAACTCGTTCACTGCAGCAAGCGCCGCTGGAACTGGTACTGAAGCAAGCGTTTCCGGTACTGGTGACGACATCCTGTTGGGCTATGGTTCTTTATTGAACGGCGTGACCGGTTTTAACAGCTTGGGTGGTGCATATGTCAATGCTGTTAATACCTTTGCTCTGTGCACGGGTGCTGGCACCGCAGAAATTGGCGCAACCGCGATACCTTCTGCAGATTGCACCAGCGGAACTGGCAAGAGTTTCTTTGTTGATCCTGATCCGTTTTACACATTTGCTTTCACGGAGATGAATAACACGACTCAGGGCCTTACAAGCAATGGCAATTTGGTTGCTATTACTCAAGCTACAGGTGCTGTTGACTTCAACAGCGTGCCTGAGCCAGGCTCCCTGGCATTGTTTGGTGTAGGTTTGGCTGGTTTGGCTGCATCCGCAAGCCGCCGCAAGTCTGCCAAGTAAGGTAAATGTCTTCTATTCAAATTTGAATCAAGTTTGAACTAAATTAAAAGCGAGGTTTTACCTCGCTTTTTTTTGCCTACTATATAGGGAAATACATATATTTCTAAGTTGGCGTAGAGAGGGGGGATTTTATTAAATCTCTTCTGATGTATTGAGTGAGAGGTAATCTTGATGTTCTGATGCTGGGCGCACTGGCCCGTCCCATGCGAAACACCATGATTGGTAAACTTTCAGGAGCGATTTCTCTCCAACCAGAAACCAGTGTTGATCTAAGCTTATCGGATGCGCCTTGGCCAGAGTTATTAGGAAGTGCCAACATGGCTGAGGCAGCCAATGGTTGCATGGCCATTCCCAATTGTGTTGCTCTTAACCATATACGTTCCAAGGCTGCACCTACGGAGATGGCACCTTTTTCTATTCCTATCGTTGTAGTCAGCAGACCCAGCGCAGGGGCTTGCCAGCAAGGTAAGAGGCCAGCCCTTAATCCGATAATGTGATGCGCGCCAAAGAAACTTAATGACCGCATTAAATTCCAGCTTCGTAGAGCCTTAAAAATTGGTCGCATGGGACTTTCAATACTTAGTGCGCCTGGCGGGAGTAAATTTTCTGCTGTTTCGCTCCACTTTAGGTCAAAGCGAATAGATGAAAAAAGATCCTCATGCAATGATTTTTGCAAAAATCTTTCGCTCTCAGCACGCCAAATAAGCTGAAGCGCTTTTTTTCGTTGCATGCCTGTCAACCATATTAGCTGTACTCCATCAATGCTGGCGGCTGCATCATTTAAAGAATTGACTTGATGGTCATTAAGCTTTGAACCTCGATACATTCGCCGATTGGTATGCCTATGGGGAATTGCGTCTGCAAGTTCGTCGATAATAGATTCGGTAATGTTATGAAATTGTAATTCTGCAAATGGGTTTGAGCTGTTGTGCTTGTAGAGCCAGGTGATGTCGCTGCTCAGGCCAAGTGCAAGAGCTTGTATTCGCATGTTTTCTATTACGGCGCCAATAGATACAAGGCCCAGCGTCAAACGAATGGGCTCAACTGTTGCAGCAAACGCAAGTGAGGGCCACAATCGGATAGCGGAGTCTAAGATTTCCATCTGAAATACATGTTGATTGTCTGCAGATGGTGCAAGCACGCCGCTGCGTGCAATTTTTAAAATATTCTCTCTCATCTGTGCGCTCCATTTCTTTTGATTTAGTGACATTCGGTCAAGCTTATTTAAGGTGTAGATATGATATTTAATTACGAAAAAGCATTCTCACGAAATATAGGATGGCTTACTTCGGATGAACAATTGAAATTGAAAAATTCTAAGGTCGCAATTGCTGGCTTGGGTGGCGTAGGCGGAACGCATTTATTGACACTTGTGCGGTTAGGGTTGGGTAATTTTAATATATCGGATTTTGATACTTTTGATGTGCACAATTTGAATAGGCAGGCTGGTGCATTTATGTCTTCCATGGGGAGGGCAAAGCTCGAAACTATGACGACCATGGCGGGAGATATTAATCCAGATATAAATATTAAGAATTTCCCCGATGGCATTAAATTAGATAATGTAGATGAGTTTTTATGTGATGTAGATGTGTATGTTGATGCGCTTGACTTCTTTGCCTTGCCTGCACGCCGTATGGTGTTTGCCAAGTGTCGTGAAAAAGGAATTCCTGCATTAACTGCGGCCCCCCTGGGGATGAGTACAGCACTTTTATATTTCAGTCCAAATGGCATGAGTTTTGAGGAGTATTTCAAAATGGAGGGGCATAATGTGCAAGAGCAATATGCTCGTTTCATAGCAGGCTTATCTCCAGCAATGCTCAATCGTAGCTACTTGGTTGCACCGGAGGCAGTAAATTTTCGAGAAAAACGTGGCCCGTCAACGGTGATGGCATGCGAACTATGTGCGGGTGTAATAGGAACATCTGTTTTGAAGTTGCTGTTGAATCGTGGTGCAATGAAAGCGGCTCCGTGGGGAATGCAATTTGATGCATATCGCCAGAAGTTAAAATTTACTTGGAGACCATGGGGAAATTCAAATCCACTTCAGCAATTTCTACTAAGGTTTATCAGGCCTATTTTGCAGGGGCGAGTTGAAAAATAACAGTTATTTTCCATTTACTGATTAAGTTATTTTATTTATTGGTGAAATATAAAATTATTTATTTTTCTAGTCAAATCGAATGTGATGAAGTTATATGGAGATTGCGAAAATTGTCAAGCGCTATATTTTTATAGACTATTGTTTTTTGTTCGGGTGAGAGTGGTTGTGTTTGAAATTGTTGGTCAGCAACGAGGTGGGCCCCCCTAGGGAAATCCAGCCTATGTATGGAAATATTTCATGTTAGAACTTGGGACCGTAGACGGGACCACGGCCTGGCACTGATTCCGAGTTTGGAATGCTATGAAACTAGTACCTGGGATATGTAAGGTAAGGCGTCGAAAAAATTGACTGAACCACCTCTTTGTGACTGCATGGTGCTGTGCTGGAAAGGGCCTCTGATCGAGGCTGGATTTGAACCACGGCGTCCGCGATACCTTATTCTTCATAGTCAGCAAAACCGCATTGCTTTGTCTCGGCGAGTGTGCTTGGCTATCTAAATTAGACCGCCCAAAACCATGATTTTTGACTATAGAGATGTGTCGAACTAGGTTATATTCAAACTAGGTATGTGCAAGCAATTAATTCAGTACGGGGAATAATTTTGAAAACTTTTAACGTTTTTTTTGTGGCCGCAGTTCGGTGGGCCTTGGTTGCTTTAGTCGCGTCTCTTGTGACCGCCTGCTCATGGTTTTCTCCTGCATTTCCTGCCGCTCCGGCACTCGCAATGCCCTCTACCGACTACAACTACATCATTGGACCTGGGGACTCGCTCAACATCATCGTATGGCGAAATCCGGAATTGTCTATGACAGTGCCAGTGCGTCCCGATGGAAAATTGACTACACCGTTGATCGATGAGTTGAGCGTTCAAGGCAAGACCTCGGTGGAGGTTGCACGAGAGGTGGAAAAATTGCTGGCTAAGTTCGTACGGGACCCAGTCGTAACAGTGATTGTCACGGGGTTTGTGGGGCCGTACAGCGAGCAGATACGAGTAGTTGGTGAGGCGATGAAACCTCAGGTGCTACCTTACAAAAATAAAATGACTGTACTGGATGTAATGATTGCGGTCGGTGGATTGACTGATTTCGCTGATGGCAATGCAGCAACCATTTTAAGAACAGCAGAGGGTGATAAACGATATGCTGTTCGCTTGAAGGACCTTATTAAGCGCGGCGATGTTTCATTAAATGTTGAAATGCGACCTGGAGATATATTGATAATACCGCAGGGATGGTTTTGAAAAAATGATTTCCACGCATTCGATAAGTAAATATATTCAGCAAAGAATTATCTAATGGATGAAATAATTAGTCAGATACTAACCTATGCTAAAGGTGCGTGGAAATATCGATGGCTCGGCGTGGTTGTCGCTTGGTTAATTGGAATAGTTGGCGTTGGTGTAGTGCTGCGTGTTCCTGATCGTTACGAGGCATCCGCCCGCATCTATGTAGACACTCAATCGATTTTGAAACCGCTAATGTCTGGTTTAGCAGTTCAGCCAAACGTTGATCAACAAGTCGGAATGCTAAGTCGGACATTAATAACACGTCCAAATGTTGAGAAATTAATTCGCATGGCTGATCTTGATTTGTCAAGTTCATCTAAATCGGCTCAAGATGGTTTAATTGAGCGACTAATGAGTACATTGCAAATAAAAAGTACTGCAAGAGATAATCTTTATACATTATCTTATCAAGACCCAAATCCGGAAAAGGCAAAAAGAGTCGTCCAGTCTCTTGTTTCTATTTTCGTAGAGTCGAGTATGGGGGATAGTAGAAAAGACACCGATGCAGCTAAGAAATTTATTAATGAACAAATAAAAACCTATGAATCAAAACTCGAAGCTGCTGAAGCTCGTTTGAAAGAATTTAAGTTACGAAATATAGATGTTCAAACTGCAGGTGGTGGTACCGATATAGCTGGAAAACTTGGAGAAATATCATCTCAATTAAATCAGGCAAAACTTGAATTGCGCGAGGCGGAAAATGCTCGAGACGCAGCAAAATTGCAGTTACAAAATGAGAAATCTCAAAATTCAAGTATTACTTCGAAGAGTTTGCTACAAGAGTCTGCGCAATCTCTTGCCACGCCTGAAATAGATTCTCGAATTGAGGCACAAAAGAGAAATTTAGATGGCTTATTACAGCGATTTACCGAGCAGCATCCAGATATCGTAAGCGCGCGAAAGCTAATAAAAGAACTAGAAGAGCAAAAGCGTAAAGAAGTGCAGGAACTAAGAAAAACTGCCATGCTAAATAGTTCGGCTGCCAGTGGTGGTGGCAATAGCCTTGCTGCGCAAGAAATGGGGCGATTGTTGGCCTCGTCTGAGGTGCAAGTAGCCGCATTACGTGCTCGTGTGTCTGAGTATTCAGCGCGCTACGATCGGGCTCGTGAAACAATGAAAACTGCACCTCAAACTGAAGCCGAATATGCGCAGTTAAATAGAGACTACGCGATTAATAAGAAAAATTATGAAGATTTGGTCACGCGGCGTGAGTCGGCATCTTTATCAGGCGACTTGGAGTCGGCTGCTGGAGTAGCAGATTTCCGATTAATTGATCCACCAAGAGTTTCGCCAAAACCGGTAGCTCCAAATAGAGTCCTTTTATTGTTGCTTGTTATGTGTGTAGCATTGGCTGTGGGAGGATTTACTGCATTTGCTTCAAGTCAATTGAAACCCGTTTTTCACGACGCACGTACGCTTCGCAGTGTTATTGATTTGCCAATATTAGGAGTGGTCACACTTGTTATGAGTGAAACTGCTAAAGCGCGCGAGCGATCTGATCTTAAAAAATTCTTTTTAGCATCGGGTGGTCTTGTCGGAGTTTTTATTATTGCGATTGCTGCGTTGACTATTATTTCCGGACAGGTAGGGTAATTTATGAGCAGCTTGATTGAACAAGCAACACGGCGTTTGGAACAACTTCGGCGAGCTGGTGTTGCTGTACCTGAAGAAGTTATTGCAGATGTACAACTAACTAAAGAAAATACGAAAATAGGTTTGGCAACGGCTATCAATTTAGATGAAAAAGTAAACACTACAAATAAGAGCTTCTCGAGAAAAGTTGATTTGGATTTGGATGCACTAAATGCAGCGGGTATAGTTAGTCCAAATGCCCCTCGTTCACAGATCGCGGATCAATATCGAGTAATTAAGAGGCCATTAATAAGCAATGCGATGGGGAGGGGGGCATCAAAGATAGAAAATGGTAATCTTATTATGGTTACAAGTGCATTAGCTGGGGAGGGGAAAAGTTTTTCCGCAATTAATTTGGCGATGAGCATTGCAACCGAGCTAGACAATACTGTGATGTTGGTCGATGCGGACGTTGCTCGTCCTTCCGTTTTAAGAATGCTGGGTTTGCCAGCTAGTCCTGGTTTATTGGATTTATTGGTTGGCGAAGTTGAAGATCTATCAAGCGTTTTATTAAAAACAAATATTGATAAATTAACTCTGTTACCTAGTGGCACCCCCCATCTGCGTGCGACAGAGTTGTTAGCCAGTGATGCAATGAGTGCATTAATTACAAATATTGCCAATCGATATTCTGATCGAATTATTATATTTGACTCACCTCCATTGCTATTAACTACAGAGGCTCGTGTTTTGGCTACGCATATGGGTCAAATTGTTATAGTTGTTCATGCAGAAAAAACATTGCAGACAAGTGTTCAGCATGCACTTACATCAATTGAGTCTTGCCCCGTGAAAATGATGGTACTGAATCAAGCTCGAAATGGATCACAAGGTGGATATGCTGGATATGGTGGATATGGATACGGTTATGCGCAATCCGATACATGAACTTTAGTATAGATAAATTGTTTTGTTATTTTGAAAATGAAAAAAAATATCTATAAAAAATCATTGTATTTATGGATGGTGGTTTTATTTTCATCTCCAAATTATTCTCAAGAAAATTCATCAAATGTAGATGCTGGAAGTTCAGCAAGAGGTGCGTCTATTGTCCCCAGAATATCTATAACTGAATACTATACAGATAATTATTATCGTACAAATGAAAATAAACAATCTGGATGGACAGCAGACGTCAGTCCTGGTGTGCATCTGAGTAGTTCTACCGGAAGAGTAGTGGGCTCCCTAGATTATTCCTTGCATCAAATAATTCAATCTAATGATTCAAGTAAAAATGAACTACAAAATGCACTTGATGCAACAGGATCTGTTGAGATTGTGGATAAATGGGCGTTTGTTGACGCCAATGGGAAAATTTCACAAAGAACTATTTCTGCATTTGGAACACAATCAACCGTAGATAGTTTCTCTAACGCAAATAAAACTGAAGTTTCGTCATTTAGGGTTTCTCCATATATTAAGGGCCGATTAAATTATTTTGCTGATTATGAGGCAAGATACGAGGCATCAACTACTCGTGCAAAAGATGCACAATTCGCGAATACGAATGGACAATCCGCAAATTTTAAACTGAATGGTACCGGTTTAAATGGACGTCTTCATTGGAGTTCTCAATTATCGACGAGTAAAGTCGAACAAAGTTCAAATCAAACATCTAGATCTGACAGTATTAAAAATACTTTAGGATATTTAATTGACCCACAATTTAATTTAACAGCTTCTTTTGGGCGAGAGTACGGAAATTACTCTCCATCTGAGAATAGCTATAAAAATACCTCAGGTATTGGAGCAATCTGGACTCCTTCTGAGAGAACAACTGTTTCTGCAGATATTGAAAATGCTTATGCAGGTAAGATGCATAAGTTGAATTTTGAACATAGAACACCAAAAACAAGTTGGCGTGTTAGTGATGCCAAGAGCGTATCTTTTACAAATTCTATTACGTCTAATTCAATACAAGGAAATACGTATGACCTACTGTTTAGCCAGCTTGCATCAATAGAGCCCGACCCCATAAAACGTGCTGAAATGGTGAATAATTTGCTTTTAACAAATTATGGAGCCTCGTCCGGAAGTATTTTGAATGGATATTTAACTTCCGGAGCGTCGATACAAAGAACTCGAGACTTTTCGGTTTCGTTGCTAGGTGTAAGAGATATCTTAACATTTACCGCCATGCAAAGTGTTGGGCAAAAAATAAACCAATCATCAATTGGTTTTGATGGTGCTGATGCTATAACTCAACGCGCAATTACTTTCAGTCTGACGCACCGTCTTAATCCAGATACGTCGTTAAATACTCAGCTTACTAGCCAAAGGACTAGCAGTGATGGTTCTAATTTAACTTCAAACTTGAAATCTTTTAGTGTGGATGCCTCAACTAAACTGAATTTGAAAACTATAGCTACATTTGGGATTCGTCGAACTATTTATTCTGGTGGTATTTCTCCTTACAACGCTAATTCCATTAACGGTGGATTGTCAGTGCAGTTTTAATTTATGTATGAATCATTTTATGGTTTAAATATTAAGCCTTTTCAGCTTAATCCTGATCCGGCATTTTATTTTTCAAGTAAACAACATAATAGAGCCAAAGCATATTTGGAGTATGGTGTACTTAGAAATGAAGGTTTTATTGTTATTACCGGTGAGATCGGTGCTGGAAAAACCACAATTGTTCGTGGCTTGCTTGATAGCCTTGATGCTGACAAAGTAATTGCTGGAAGTTTAGTCAGTACACAATTAGATGCTGACGATACATTGCGCTTGGTAGCCGCAGCTTTTGGTGTGCGGGTTAAAGATGTATCGAAAGCGGATCTTTTATTGGCGTTGGAGGCATTTTTTGTAAGTCAAGCAACTCAAGGAAAACGGTGTTTACTGATTGTGGATGAGGCGCAAAATTTAACTCCCCGTGCTGTTGAAGAATTACGGATGCTATCGAATTTTCAATACGGTAAGCAAGCATTGCTGCAGAGCTTTTTAGTTGGGCAGCCTGAGTTTCGCGAGGTTCTCCAGCATCCGCAGATGCAGCAATTAAGGCAGAGAGTAATTGCTGCTTGTCATATTGGTCCTATGGATCTGGACGAAACACAAGGGTATATACAGCATAGATTGAAATGTGCCGGGAGTACCGGTCGTCCTGAATTTGAGAGTGCTGCGTTTGACGAAATTTTTAATATAAGTGGAGGAGTTCCTCGTCGAATAAATGCAGTGTGCGATCGATTATTATTATTGGGTTTTTTAGAAAACAAAGAAGTATTGACATCAGATGATGTGGCTACTGTTTCGCGAGAGATGAGAGAGGAGTCCGGATCTTCGTTCAATTCGTTGAGCGGAGAAAATTCAAATGGTTCATTAAATGAATTTGGAAATTCGGTACATACTTCGTATGATATTAAATCATCAGAAGTTCATAATTTACTAGATGGATTTTCCAAGAAAATAGATTATATAAGTAATGATCTGCATGCTGAGCGCTTAGAACAAAGTCTGCTAAGGTTGGAAAAGTCAAATAGTGAAATACTTTTCATGCTAAAACAATACTTTGATGCAGTAATAAATAATTCGAAAGATCTAAAATAATGGAAAAATTGCCTTCACAAAGACCCGTAATTTGTGTAGTTGGAGCAAGGCCCAATTTCATGAAAATGGCCCCGATATTGAGGGCATTTTCTTCTCATGTTCCCGTTATTCCAGTGTTACTTGTTCATACAGGACAGCATTACGACAAAGACATGAGTGATCGTTTGTTCGAGGATTTGCAGTTACCTAAACCGGATATTAATCTTGAAGTTGGCTCCGCAAGTCATGCAATTCAGACCTCCGAGGTTATGCGTCGATTTGAGCCTATTCTGGACGAAAATGATCCATCATGTGTTCTGGTTGTTGGAGATGTCAATTCGACGTTGGCCTGCACTTTGGTCGCTGTAAAGAAGCACGTTCCGGTTGCCCATGTAGAGGCTGGTTTGAGGAGCCACGATCGCTCAATGCCTGAGGAGATTAATCGTATCTTGACCGATCAGATAGCGGATAAGTTGTATACAACTGAACGCAACGCGGAAGGAAATTTACATTTAGAAGGCATACCCTCTGCTCGTATTTGTTTTGTTGGCAATGTAATGATTGATACTCTTAAGTTCAGTCAAAAAATTGCTCGAAGCGCATCTGATACTTTGAGTTCTTATGGCATTTCTCCCGATATTTTGAGCGGTAAAAATGGTTATGGCGTAGTTACACTGCACCGCCCGTCCAATGTTGACGAGAAGGAGACTTTATCTAAATTAGTTGATGATTTATCTTTGATCTCTAAAAAATTGCCCTTGATTTTTGCGTTGCATCCACGAACTCGTGGAAATCTTGAGAAATTTGATTTGCTGCGTGCAATTGATACCAACAAGATTGTTTTATTGCCACCGCAAGGTTACTTGGAAATGATTGGCCTAATGAGCAATGCTGCATTAGTGCTGACAGATTCCGGCGGTTTGCAGGAGGAAACCACCGCCCTGGGTGTTCCCTGCATAACCTTACGTGAAAATACTGAGCGCCCGATTACTATTGAACAGGGAACCAATACGCTGGTTGGCACTGATCACGATGCCATTATGAACTGTGTTAATCAGGTGCTTGCTGGCAATGGTAAAAAAGGGAGAATGCCTGAATTGTGGGATGGGCATGCCGCTGAGAGAATTGCTGCAGATTTATGGACTTGGATATCTTCATTTCCTCAAAATTGAATTGATCTATGGCTGAAAAAAAGATCTTTAATGCATTGACCATCGATGTGGAGGACTATTTTCAAGTTTCTGCTTTTGCTCCTTATATTTCACGTTCAAGTTGGGATAGTTTGGATTGTAGGGTGGAAAAGAATATCGACTCCATACTGACCTTACTTGATGCTCGCAATGTTAAGGCTACGTTCTTCACGTTGGGCTGGATTGCCGAACGTTATCCCAATATGGTTCGACTTATAGTCGATCAAGGTCATGAATTAGCTAGCCACGGATATGGCCATGAACGCGTTAGTGATTTAACTGCTTCGAAGTTCTTGTCTGATATTGTTTTGTCTAAAAATATTTTAGAAGATATCGGTGGTGTTGAAGTTCGTGGCTACAGAGCGCCCAGTTTTTCAATTGGGGAAGCGAATCTCTGGGCGTTTGATTCTCTGTTGGAAGCAGGCTACAAATATAGTTCTAGCATTTATCCGATTCAACACGATCATTATGGAATGCCGAATTCTCCACGTTTTCCTTATGAGTCAAGAAAAGGTTTATTGGAAATTCCAATTACAACATTAAGATTTTTGAATAAAAATTTTCCATCTAGCGGTGGCGGATATTTTAGATTGTTTCCATATGCACTATCTAACTGGATGTTGTGTCGAGTTAATTCAAGGGAGAAAATGCCGGCTATATTTTACTTTCACCCTTGGGAAATTGATGCCATGCAGCCTCGTATTCCTGGGGCTGACTGGAAGTCGAAATTTAGGCATTATGTAAATCTTGAAAAAACAGAGGGTAAATTGAAGCGATTATTGTCTGATTTCGATTGGAATCGAATGGATAAAATTTTTCTAAGCCTTTGAAAAAATAAATTAGATGATAGATATTTCTACGCCTTCGATAAGTATAAAAAAACTTGTTCGAGGCGATGTGTTTACTGAAAATGCGTGGGATGTTTTTGTCGAAAAATGTCAAAACGCAACTTTTTTCCATCGATCAGGATGGCAAAATATTATAAATGACGTTTTTCAGCATCAAACATATTACTTGTATGCGGAAATCGATGATTTGATTGTTGCGGTGCTTCCCCTTGCGCATGTAAATAGCTTTTTGTTTGGAAAATCTTTAACGAGCTTGCCTTTTGCCGTTTATGCCGGGGTGGCTTTTGAAAATGCTGATGCCGCTATTTTACTGGAGGATGAGGCATACAAGATTTCTCAAAAAATTGGTGTTGATTACGTAGAGTTTAAAAATATCTATCCTCGCCATTCTGATTGGCCATCTCAGGATATCTATGTTACTTTTCGAAAGAAAATATTGCCTGATGTCGAAGGTAATCTACTTGAAATTCCGCGTAAGCAACGGGCAATGGTTAGAAAGGGTATAAAGAATAATCTGACTAGTCAGCTTGATACTAAGTCAGACAGGTTTTTTAGTTTATATGCAGATAATGTTCATAGGCATGGTACACCACCTATGTCAAAAAAATATTTTGATGCTTTACTGAAACAGTTTGAAGGGACTTGTGAAATCTTAACGGTGGTAGATGACGCTGGCAATCCCGTTAGTAGTGTTTTTAGCTTTTATTTTCGAGATGAAGTTTTGCCTTATTATGCGGGTGATAATGAAAAGGCACGAGATCTCGCGGCAAATGATTTCAAGTATTGGGAGTTGTTGCGTAGATCTTGTTTGCGTGGAAATAAGATATTTGACTTTGGTCGAAGTAAGATAGGTACAGGTTCATTTTCCTTTAAAAGGAATTGGGGTTTTGAAGCTACGCCGTTGGCCTATGAGTATCGCTTGCTGAATCGAGACTCGGTTCCACAAAATAATCCATTGAATTCAAAATACAGGTTACTGATTGCTGCCTGGCGGAAGCTTCCTATCGGCGCTGCTAATTTTATCGGTCCATTTATTGTTAGAAATTTGGGCTGATGTCTTGAGTAACATACTTTACCTTGTGCATCGAATACCTTTTCCTCCCAATAAAGGAGATAAGGTTCGATCTTTTCATTTATTAAAATATCTGTCGCTTCGTCATAATATATATTTGGGAGCATTTATTGATGACCCACTTGATGTAGCATATATTCCGGATGTTAAGAAATTTTGTGTCGATTCATTATTTTTGGAAATAAATTCTTTTAAATCTAAATTTAAAAGTGTATTCGGAATTTTTCATGATTCGCCGTTAACGTTGAGTTATTATTTTAATACTTCTCTTCGGGAATGGGTTGGAGATCTTCTTTTAAAAAAGAAGATTGATAAGATAATCATTTTTTCTTCTGCGATGTCTCAATATGTGGATCATGTAAATGATATAGATATATTGGTGGATTTTGTGGATGTGGATTCTTTGAAATGGTCTGAATATGCATTGAAGCATATTTTCCCAATGTCTTGGGTTTATCGTCGCGAAGCTACCAAATTACTCCAGTATGAGCGATTTGTTGCTACTCGCTCAAGACAATCTTTTTTTGTGACCGATAATGAGTCCTCGCTTTTTAAAGATCTGGCTCCTGAGTGTATTGATAAAATTTCGACTATTAATAACGGGGTTGATTCGGAATATTTTTCTTCAGATTTTTCATGTTCATCTCCATTTGAGACGGGGAGTTTCAGGCCAGATTCTCGGTTCTTGGTCTTTACTGGTGCAATGGATTATTGGCCAAACATTGATGCGGTAGTTTGGTTTGTTAACGAAATTTTTCCTAAATTACAGCGTGTACGTAAAAATCTATACTTTTATATAGTTGGCAGAAACCCTAGTACCCAGGTTTTAGCATTGGCATCGGACTCTGTGGTAGTGACTGGTACGGTTGCGGACGTTAGGCCTTACTTGAAGTTTGCTTCGGTTGTAGTGGCACCTTTAAGAATCGCACGCGGTATTCAAAATAAAATTTTAGAAGCGATGGCTATGGGTTGTCCTGTTGTTGCGTCGACAATCTGTGTTAATAGTATGGCCGTTGAGTCAGAAACGGATCTACTTTCTGCGGAGAGTTCTGATGAGTTCTTTTATCAAATTAATAAATTATTGAACTCCGTGGATCTTTCTCATTCAGTGGGTGAGGCCGCTCGTTGCAAGGTTCAGGAAAAATATAGTTGGACGGCCCATTTATCCCTAATCGATCAGTATCTTGATGAGCCAACCTTTCATTTACTCCATGAATAGCATCAAGATGTACTCTTCGCAGATTTGGCGAAATGCATTAATTTCGTTGATGCTTCTTGTTTTTATTGACTTCATTGTTTTTAAAAATAGCTTTTCCGGAATGCTAGCTATATGGTCCCGTTCCGAAACATTTGCTCACGGCTTTGTTGTGCCACCAATTTCTTTGTGGTTAATTTGGCGGAAGCGTAAAGTCATTGCTGTTGAAGTTCCTCGGCCTAATTTTTGGTTTCTGATCCCATTATTTTTTGTTATTACTGCATGGGTTTTGGGTGATGTAGTTGCGGTGAATTCTGTGACTCAACTGATGGCGATGGCATCCATTGTGTTGCTTGTTCCTACATTGTTCGGCTACACGATATTTAGAATTATCTTATTTCCACTCTGTTTTTTATTTTTTGCTGTTCCATTGGGGGAGTTTCTTTTTCCTCAATTGATGGAATGGACGGCGGACTTTACTGTGATTGCGTTGCGATTTAGTGGTGTTCCCGTATATCGCGAGGGATTGCAATTTGTTATTCCCTCTGGGAATTGGTCAGTGGTGGAAGCATGCAGTGGAATTCGATATTTAATTGCATCGGTGACCGTTGGTGCATTATTCGCTTATTTAAACTATAAATCTATTTATCGAAGATTTATTTTTCTTTTGATATCCGTTGCTGTGCCTATTTTTGCGAATTGGATTCGTGCATATCTTATTGTTATTTTAGGGCATTTATCCGCGAATAAAATTGCTACTGGTGTGGATCATATTATTTATGGCTGGCTTTTTTTTGGATTTGTTATTGCAGTAATGTTTTGGGTAGGGGCACGATGGTCGGACGCATCTATTAAGTTTTATCCGCGTTCTGATGCAATTGCGACGAAATTGCAGCCGAATATTTATGCTGAATTCGTTGGTATTTCTGCTGCAGTTATTTTTCTGTTAACCTGCCCCCTCTTGCTGAAGGCTGCTATAGATAATGTTGCTCCATATAATTTAAAGGGTTTGGCTAGCTTTTCGGATGTTAAATTTAATTGGGTATCCAGGCAGGAAACTCACTCTAATTTTTTGCCGTCGTACAAAAATACTGCACTTAATTTTTCTAGAATTTTTGAAAAAAACGGTAAAACTGTTGATGCTTTTTTGGGATACTACGTCGGGCAAAGTTATGGCCACAAGATGATTTCTTCGAACAATGTACTGGTAACTAGTGCAGATCCGCATTGGTCAAAAGTTGCCTCGGGTGTACAGTCTCTTGAAATAGATTCGCAATCTATCCCAATACGTACCACAGTGCTTCGAGGCGTCGGTTTTCCGGAGGGGGAGGTGCGGCTTGCTGTGTGGCAATTTTATTGGATTAATGGTTTTGTTACGAATAATGATTACGTTGCGATAGTTTATAGTGCGTTTCAAAAAATTTTAGGACATGGGGATGGTTCGGCTGTAGTTATCTTGAGTACAAGAATTGTTGAAGGTGTCAATGCTGATGATGTGTTGAATGAATTTTTTTTGGATAATTATGGTGGGTTGGAGTCTATTCTTTACAAAATTAAAAATAATTGATGTATTTATTTAATATTGATAAATGGAGTGATTTATGAGTGTTGTTGCTGTAATTGGTTTGGGTTATGTCGGGCTCCCATTGGTCATTGAGTTCGGTAAGCATTTCCGAACGATTGGATTTGATATATCTTTGCCTAAAGTGGAGTCTTGCAATCGCGGTATAGATCCTTCTCGGGAACTGTCTGATGAGGAAATGCGAGCATCTCCTCATGCGGTATATACCGCCGATCCTAAAATGTTGGGTGAGGCTGATATTATTGTTGTTGCAGTGCCCACACCTGTTGATGACGCGCATATACCGGATTTCAAACCATTAATTGGTTCCAGTACTAGTGTTGGCCGAAACATGAAAAAAGGTGCGATCGTTGTATACGAATCGACTGTTTATCCCGGTGCAACAGAGGAGGTTTGCATTCCTGTGCTTGAGCGTGAATCGGGAATGAAGTGGAAGCAAGATTTTTTTGTGGGTTATTCACCTGAAAGAATTAACCCCGGTGACAAAGAGCATACGCTGACTAAGATTTTAAAAGTGGTATCTGGCGACGGACCCGAAACCCTTGAAAAAGTTGCTCGGCTGTACGAAACTATTATTGTGCCTGGTGTGCATCGTGCATCGTCTATTAAGGCTGCCGAGGCGGCGAAAGTTATTGAAAATACACAGAGAGATTTGAATATCGCACTGATGAATGAGTTGGCTATTATTTTTGACAAAATAGGCATCGATACTTCGGAGGTTTTGGCTGCCGCTGGTACCAAATGGAATTTTCTGAAATTTAGTCCCGGGTTGGTGGGGGGGCATTGTATTGGTGTGGATCCCTATTATTTAACCCATAAGGCCGCCATGCTGGGGTACCAGCCGGAGGTTATTTTGGCCGGTCGTCGCATCAATGACAGTATGGGGAAATTCATCGCTGAGCAAACAATCAAAAATATGATTGCTTCTGGTAGTTATATTAAGGGTGCTAAAGTTAATATTTTGGGTTTGACATTTAAGGAAAATTGTGGTGATTTGCGAAACTCTAAGGTGATCGATATTATTAGAGAGTTGCGCTCCTACGGTGTTGAAATATTTGTTACAGATCCTCAAGCCGATGTAGAGGAGGCTGTGCATGAATATGGTGTGCATTTGTCCAAGTGGGATGATTTGCCACGAGCTGATGCTATTGTTGCGGCAGTTGCACACAAAGAGTATGCAGCGCTTTCTGTCGAGGATTTTTCCAAAAAACTTGTTAAGGGAGGAGCCTTTATCGACGTTAAGGCGGCCTTTGACGGTGATGCTATACAGGCTGCCGGTTATAAGTTGTGGCGTCTATAGTTGATTCACGTCCAGTTGTGGTACACGTGATGTACCGTTTTGATACAGGTGGCCTAGAGAATGGCGTTGTTAATTTGATTAATAAAATGCCTGTATCAGTTTATCGCCATGTTATTTTGGCTTTAACGGACGTTACCGACTTTCGCCGCCGTATTGTGCGATCTGATGTGGAATTTATTGCCTTGCATAAAACACCAGGGCATGCGATTTGGTTGTATCCACGTTTATTCAAATTGTTTCGAGCCTTACGCCCGGCGATTGTTCACACTCGGAACTTGGCAGCCCTTGAAGTGGTGGTTCCGGCATTTTTTGCAGGCGTGCGTGTTCGTGTTCATGGTGAGCATGGTCGTGATCAAGAGGATTTGGCGGGCTTGAGTAAGAAACACCAATGGATTCGGCGAATTTACAGTCCATTCGTTTCTCACTACTTGGCACTTTCTCGTGATTTGGCTGCCTATCTAATAGATAGAGTCAAAATCTCTGGCTCACGTGTCACGCAGGTCTATAACGGCGTTGATTCTGGCAAGTTTCGTCCTTTTGAGACGAATTTGGATTCTTTACCTGTTGATTTTCCATTTCGGCAGCCACGTGAATGGATTGTGGGTACTGTCGGGCGTATGCAGGTGGTAAAGGATCAGCTTAATTTGGCCAGAGCGTTTGTTCGAACGATTGAAATCGCTCCAGAGTTGAGAGCATGTTTGCGGCTGGTTATGGTGGGGGACGGGCCGTTGCGCTCGCAGTGTCAAGATGTCTTGGATGCTGCCGGCTTATCCGATATTGCTTGGCTGCCTGGCGAGCGCCAGGACATTGCGGAGTTGATGCGCAGCCTGGATTGTTTTGTGTTGCCTTCGCTAGCCGAGGGTATTTCCAACACAATCTTGGAGGCGATGGCGAGCGGTTTGCCTGTGATTGCGACGGAGGTGGGCGGGAATGCTGACTTGGTCGTGCAAGGGGAAACCGGTTTGCTCGTGCCTTCTGGTGATTCAGAGGCGCTGGCGCGCGGTGTGGTGCAGCTTGCTACGGCACCTATGTTGGCCAAGAGTATGGGGCAAGCAGGGCGCCGGCTTGCCGAAGAAAAATTTAGCATGGCGGCCATGGTTGCGACCTACCAAGGCTTGTACGATCGCCTCCTGGGTGCGGCAAGGGCTGCTGTCCAAACACCTCTCAATACAAAATAAATACCATGTGCGGAATCGTTGGCATTTTTGATACCCGTGGCAGCCGAGATATCAACCGCGCGGTGCTTCACCGTATGAATGAATCGCAACACCATCGCGGACCGGTGGAGGGGGATCTTTATCTGGAACCCGGCTTGGGTCTTGGGCACAGGCGTCTGTCGATTATTGACTTGGCTACGGGTCAGCAGCCCCTCTTCAACGAAGATGGTTCTGTTGTGGTGGTCTTCAACGGCGAGATATACAACTATCAGCAGCTGATTCCCGAGCTTCAGGCCCTGGGCCATGTATTTCGTACGCGTAGCGATACCGAGGTGATTGTTCATGCCTGGGAGGCTTGGGGCAAAGATTGCGTCAAGCGCTTCCGCGGTATGTTTGCGTTTGCTTTGTGGGATCGTAACCAGCAGACATTTTTCATGGCGCGGGATCGTTTGGCGGTCAAGCCCCTGTATTACGCCCATTTGGATGACGGCACATTGCTGTTTGGCTCCGAGCTCAAGTCATTGTTGGCCCATGGCGGTCTCAAGCGCGATATGGATCCGCTGGCCGTAGAAGAGTATTTTGCTTTAGGCTATGTTGCCGAGCCGCGGACCATTTTCCGTCAGGCAAAAAAGCTTTCACCAGCGCATACGTTGACTTTGCGCAGAGGGCAAGCTTTGGCAGAACCCGAGCAGTACTGGGACGTGCGTTTTAGTCTGGATAGCAAGATCAGTGCGGAAGAGGCTTGTGCGGAGCTGGATGTCAGGCTGAAAGAGTCCGTGCGTTTGCGGATGATTGCCGAGGTTCCGCTGGGTGCATTCTTGTCGGGGGGCGTGGACTCTAGCGCCGTGGTAGCGGAGATGGCTGATTTGTCTGCCGAGCCAGTCAACACCTGCTCCATCGCTTTTGATGATCCAGCTTTCAATGAGTCAGCGTTTGCGCAAACCGTGGCAGACCGATACCGGACCAACCATCGTGTAGAGACGGTGAAGAGCGACGATTTCGATCTGATTGATACCTTGGCCAGTCTGTACGACGAACCATTTGCAGATAGCTCGGCTATTCCCACCTACCGCGTATGCGAGTTGGCGCGTAAGCATGTGACGGTGGCGTTGTCGGGGGACGGGGGGGACGAGACTTTTGGTGGTTACCGGCGTTACCGTTTGCACTTGATGGAGGAAAAGATGCGCGCCTCCATGCCGCAGGCGTTGCGTCAACCCTTGTTCAAAACATTAGGGCGCTTGTATCCCAAGGCGGATTGGGCGCCTCGCATCTTCAGGGCCAAAACTACGTTTGAAGGCCTTTCTCGCAGTTCGGTAGAGGCCTATTTCCATTCAGTCTCGATACTGCGTGACCCGATGCGTGAGCAACTGTTCAGTAAGTGCTTCAAGAGTGAGCTTGCGGGTTACAGCGCCCAAGAGGTGTTTGATCACCACGCCGCAAAGGCGAACACCGACGATCCTCTTGCCTTGATCCAGTATTTGGATTTGAAAACCTATTTGGTGGGTGACATCAACACCAAGGTGGATCGTGCAAGCATGGCCCATTCGCTGGAGGTGCGCGAACCCTTGATGGACCATGAACTGGTTGAGTGGATGGCAACTTTGCCCTCTTCTCTCAAGATCAAAGGGCAAGAGGGTAAGTACTTGCTTAAAAAGGCGATGGAGCCGCGTTTGTCGGACGATATTTTGTACCGTCCCAAGATGGGTTTCTCCGTGCCCTTGGCCCGTTGGTTCCGGGGGCCTTTGCGCCAGCGCGTTCGTGATGCGGTGCTGGGGCCTCGCTTGGCGGAGACTGGTTGGTTTAACCGGGAATATCTGGAGCATCTGGTCAATGCACATGATTCTGGAGCCCGTGATTACAGTGCCCCTTTGTGGACGCTGTTGATGTTTGAGGCTTTTTTGCGCAATGTGATGCAGAGTGATATTGCGCTGCCTGCGCAGGCTGAAGGCGTGGCAGTATGACGCGCGTATTGCATGTACTGGACCACTCCATCCCTCTGCACAGCGGCTATACCTTTCGAACTCTGTCCATTTTGCGGGAGCAGCGCAAATTAGGCTGGGAAACCTTCCATCTCACCACCCCGAAGCACACTGCCGAAAGTGGCTTGGAGGAGACGGTGGATGGCTGGCATTTTTATCGGACGCCCACACCGGAATCCAGTGTCATGCGTTTGCCTGGCTTGGGTGAGTTGGCATTGATGCGCCATGTAGAGCGCCGTTTGCAAGAGGTTGCCGAGCAGGTGCGGCCGGATATCTTGCATGCCCATTCTCCTGTTCTGAATGCCTTGCCGGCACTGCGGGTGGGTAAGCGCTTGGGGATTCCAGTGGTGTATGAGGTACGTGCCTTCTGGGAGGATGCTGCCGTGGACCACGGTACTACGGAAGAGGGCAGTTTGCGCTATCGCTTCACGCGCAGCTTGGAAACTCGGGCGCTCAAGCAGGCGAACCATGTCTTCACCATCTGCGAAGGACTGCGGTCTGACATTGTGGCGCGGGGCATTGCGGCTAACAAAGTAACCGTCATTCCGAATGCGGTCGATATCGACGCCTTTGACGTGGGCGGCGTTCCTGATGATGCCTTGAAGGCCAAGCTGGGTCTTGCGGGTTGCACCATCGTGGGTTTCATTGGCTCTTTCTACGCCTATGAGGGGCTGGATGTTTTGCTGTCGGCTTTGCCTGCAATTCTGGAGAAAATGCCCCAGGTTCGCGTGCTGCTGGTGGGTGGTGGTCCGCAGGATGCGGCCTTGAAAGCCCAGGCCCAGGCACTTGGTTTGCAAGACAAGATCGTATTTACCGGTCGCGTGCCGCACACTGAAGTACAGCGTTATTACGACCTTGTGGATGTGCTGGCCTATCCGCGCCATTCCATGCGCTTGACCGAGCTGGTAACGCCTCTCAAGCCTTTGGAGGCCATGGCGCAGGGGCGTTTGCTGGTCGCATCCGACGTTGGTGGGCATAAGGAGCTTATCCGCCATGGTGTCACGGGCGTTCTGTTCAAAGCCGGCAGCGTTGAATCATTGGCCGAAGCTATCGTCAAGTTGTTGCAAGAGCCCGAGCGTTGGGCGCAACTGCGTGCTGCTGGCCGCAAGTTTGTCGAAACTGAGCGCAACTGGACCAAGAGCATTGCGAATTATTCTGGCCCCTATGCTGCGCTAACAGATCGCGTGGCTGGATGAGCTTTGCTGGCATTCGTGTGGGGCTGGTGGGACCATTGCCGCCACCCGCAGGCGGCATGGCCAACCAAACCCGGCAATTGGCTGAATTGCTGCGTTCGGGCCAGGCCGAGGTCACGCTGGTCCAAACCAATGCCCCGTACCGCCCAGCGTGGGCAGCAGGCTTGCCTGGGGCCCGCGCGCTGTTTCGGTTGATCCCGTATGTTGGGACTTTGTGGCGTGCGGCGGGTCGTAGCGATGTGTTGCATATCATGGCAAATTCAGGTTGGTCCTGGCATTTGTTTGCGGCTCCCGCGATCTGGGTGGGGCGCCTGCGTGGTGTGCCGGTGGTGGTGAACTACCGGGGCGGTGAAGCAGCGGAGTTTCTGAAAAGCGCACAGTTCATGGTTCGCACCTCCATGGCCGCTACTGCGCTGCTGCTCGTACCCTCGGCTTTTCTGCAAGAAATATTTGCCCGCTTTCACATGCCATCTACGATCGTGCCCAACATCATTGATTTGGCACGCTTTCACTCGCGAGGCCCTCGCGTGGGCGCCTCGGCGCACCTGGTGGTAGCCCGAAATTTGGAAGCCTTGTATGACAACGCTACCGCGATACGCGCATTTCATAGCGTTCGCTCGCATTTGCCTGCAGCACGCCTGACTATTGCCGGGAGTGGGCCACAAGAAGCCGAACTGCGGCAACTCGTGACCGATTTGGGCCTGGATGATGCTGTGCATTTCACGGGGCGTTTAGACCGTGATGCCATGGCTGCCTTGTACCGCGAGGCCGATATCATGTTGAATCCCAGTCTTGCGGATAACATGCCGAACTCCCTATTGGAGGCGATGGCCAGTGGTGTGCCTGTGGTCAGTACGTGCGTGGGCGGTGTCCCTTATATGGTGGAGGACGGGGAAACGGCGCTGCTGGTACCCGCCGGAGATGCCGACGCAATGGCACAGGCCTGTTTGCGCTTGCTGCAAGAGGCACCCTTGTGGGAGCACCTGCATGTCGCTGGTCTGGCCAGGGTGCAGCGCTATACCTGGAGCCAGGTCGGCCCTCTGCTGGCGGCCCAGTACAAGAGTGCCATAGGCGCTTCCCGCTAATTTTTGTTGCCTGGCAATATTCAAAAAATGGATCTGTACACAAAGCTGATCTCCAACGTGCTTTTCCCGCTGCAAGAGCGGCTTAAAAAGCACACCACCGTTGCCGTGCACCGCCATATGGAGGATGCCCAATGGTGGTCTTCTGCACAGCTGGCGGATTACCAGGTGCAGAGATTGCGTGCGTTCCTGGCCGAGGTTGCAGTCAACGTGCCTTACTACCGTGACTTGTTTGCGGCGACCGGGTTTGATCCGGCTAAGGTTTCGTCCGTCAAAGACCTTGCCGGATTACCGTTCCTTACCAAAGCCAGCATCAAGGCCAACACCGATGCGCTCAGACATGTGGATGCCCAGGGCTTGACCCGTTTCAATACCGGAGGCTCGTCAGGTGAGCCTTTGGTGTTTTTCATTGGCACCAAGCGCGTAAGCCATGATGTAGCCGCCAAGTGGCGAGCGACCCGTTGGTGGGGCGTGGATATCGGCGATCCAGAAATCGTGGTGTGGGGTTCGCCGATTGAGCTGGGCACGCAGGACCGCGTGAAGCTGGTGCGCGATACCTTGATGCGGACCCAGTTGCTGCCCGCATTTGAGATGTCGGAGAGCAAGCTTGACGGCTTCATTGCGACCATCCGAAGCACGCGGCCCAAAATGCTGTTTGGTTACCCGTCGGCGCTGACCTTGATTGCCCGCCATGCGCAAAAGCGCGGTATCGCCATGGATGACTTGGGCATCAAGGTGGCATTCGTGACCTCGGAGCGTTTGTACGATGACCAACGCGCCACCATCAGCCAGACTTTTGCCTGCCCCGTGGCGAACGGCTATGGTGGTCGGGATGCGGGTTTCATTGCCCATGAATGCCCGGCTGGCGGCATGCACATCACGACCGAAGATCTGGTGGTGGAAATCATCAACGAAGCTGGTGAGGTGCAGCCACCCGGCGTGGCAGGTGAAATCGTGGTGACCCATTTGGCGACCCAGGACTTCCCGTTCATACGCTATCGCACGGGTGACATCGGCGTGCTCGACACCGCCACTTGCAGCTGTGGCCGCGGTCTGCCTTTGTTGAAAGAGATCCAGGGGCGCAGCACCGACTTCGTGATTGCCGCTGACGGCACTGTGATGCATGGCCTTTCGCTGATCTATATTTTGCGCGACCTCGCGGGCGTCCAGTCGTTCAAGGTGGTGCAGGAGTCGCGCGAAAAGACCCGGGTACTGCTGGTGGCTGGGCCAGGTTTTCTGCCGGGTGCTCCGGCGCAGATCGTTGATGGTTTCAAGCGCCGCCTTGGAGCAGGGGTGGAGGTGCAGGTAGACCTGGTGGACGCCATCCCCGCCGAAAAATCCGGCAAATTCCGCTACATCGTGAGCCACGCCGCTTAAGGCCACAGGAGACCAGCATGCGTGACGTATTGATTGTGGGTCTGGTGCTGATGGGCGCCATCGCGGCCGTGCGCCAGGCATGGATAGGCGTGATGTTGTGGACATGGCTGAGCATCATGAATCCGCACCGCTACACCTATGGTTTTGCCTACGATGCGCCGGTCGCCATGGTGGCTTTTTGCGCTACGGTGCTGGGCCTGCTGGTGACGCGGGATCGGGCTTCGCCATTCAAGGCGCCGGTCGTGGTGGTGTTCTTGTTGTTCATGGTCTGGATATCTCTCTCGACCGTGCTGGGCCTGGACCCATCAGGCGACTACTGGCAATGGAACAAGGTCATGAAGGTGGACCTGATGATCCTGGTCGCGCTGGTTCTGCTGCACAGCAAGAAGCATATTCTGGCCCTGGCCTGGGTGTGCGCGGGCTCGCTGGCCCTGTTGGGCGCCAAGGGTGGCTTGTTCACCTTGCTGACAGGGGGCAACTTTCGGGTGTGGGGGCCACCGGGCTCCTTCATCGAAGACAACAATGAGTTCGCTCTGTCCCTGGTGATGGCCATCCCGTTGCTGCGTTTTTTGCAGCTGCAGCTTAATTCGCGCTGGGGCCGCCATGCCATGACGGGCATGTCATTGCTGTGCGCCGTGGCGGCCGTCGGCAGCTATTCGCGGGGGGCCTTGTTGGCCATCAGTGCCATGGCTGCATTCATGTGGTGGAACGGCAAGAACAAACTCGTGGTGGGCATGGTGCTGGGGCTGGCAGCGCCCTTGTTGATTGCCTTCATGCCCAGCGAATGGATGGGCCGCATGTCCACCATTGGCGAATACGAGCAGGATGAATCTTCCATGGGCCGCATTTCTGCCTGGTGGAATGCCTGGAACATCGCTTTCCACTATCCCACGGGGGTGGGTTTTGATGCGGCCCGGCCTGAGTTGTTTGCGCAGTATTCCCCTTACCCGGAGGCCGTCCATGCGGCCCACAGCATTTACTTTCAGGTGCTGGGCAACCACGGATTCGTCGGTCTGTTCATGTTCCTGACCATCTGGGTGATGACCTGGCGTGCGGCCGGCTGGCTGCGTACCCATTGCACCAAGATTCCCGAGGCGGCCTGGTGCGTGGACCTGGGTGCCATGTGCCAGGTCTGCTTGCTGGGTTATGCCGTGGGCGGGGCCTTCTTGAGCCTGGCCTATTTCGACCTGCCTTACAACGTGATGGTGCTGGTGGTGCTGACCCGGGTCTGGGTGCAAACCAAGGGCTGGCTGCGCGAGCCGGCCTATGTGCCGGGCTGGAAGAACATCCCCGGCATGGCCCGGCTGGTCAAACCCAAGTGATCCATGTTTAAAACGGTACTGAAACACCTTTCCCCCGCAGGTGAGCGGGGCCGCCTGTCGGTGCTGATCTTCCACCGTGTGCTGCCCGAGCCCGACCCGATCTTTCCGGGCGAGGTGGATGCCGTGGCCTTTGATGCCATCTGCCAATGGATGAAATCCTGGTGCAATGTGCTGCCGCTGGATGTGGCGGCCCAGCAGTTGCAAAGCCGCAGCCTGCCCGAGCGGGCCGTGGCCATCACCTTTGACGACGGCTATGCCGACAACCGCACCGTGGCCCAGCCCATCCTGGCGCGCCACGGCCTGCAGGCCACCTTCTTCATTGCCACCGACTTCCTGGATGGCGGCCGCATGTGGAACGACACCGTGATCGAATCCGTGCGCCTGTGTACCCAGGCACAGCTGGATTTGTCGTCCCTGGCCAAGCCTGACGGCAGTGGCTATCTAGGCCAGTACACCATAGACAGCCCGTTGCAAAAGCGCGAGGCCATCCAGGCCATCATCGGCCAGATCAAATACCTGCCACTGGCCCAGCGCAAGACCTTGACCGAGCAGATCGCTGCCTGCGCCGGGGTGCGTCCGCCCGACGACCTGATGATGACCTCGCAGCAGGTGCGTGAGCTGCGCCAGGCCGGCATGCAGATCGGCGCCCATACCCGCACCCACCCCATTCTGGCCAAGCTGGGCGCCGATGCCGCGCGCGCCGAGATCGGCGAGAGCCGGGCGTTTTTGCAGGACTTGCTGGGAGAGCGCGTGGGCCTGTTTGCCTACCCGAATGGCAAACCTGGCACCGACTACATCCCCGAGAGCGTGGACATCGTGCGTGAACTGGGCTTTGACGCCGCCGTGTCCACCACCTGGGGCGCCGCCCGTACGGGCACCGACCCGTTCCAGATTCCCCGCTTCACCCCCTGGGACCGCAGCAAGCTGCGCTTTGGCAGCCGCTTCGCCGGCAACCTCTGGAAGACCTGAGCGTCTGTTCTACACTGGTTCAGCGGCGCGATGACACCACGATACCGCCCACGATCAGCGCAAACGCCAGCCCGTGGTACAGATGCGGCCACTCGCCCAGAAAGGCGGCCGACAGCAGGGTCGCAAACAGCGGCGTGAGATTGATGAAGAAGCCCGCCACATTCGGGCCCACCCGCTGCAGCCCGGCGCCCCAGCAGCGGTAGGCCAGCACCGCCGGGCCCACCGCCACATAGGCCAAGGCGGCGGCCAGCGGCCAGCCCCATTGCACCGGGGCCGCGCCCACACCCCATTCCACCGCCGTCATGGCGCCCGACCACACCAGGCCGAAGCTGATCTGCGCCAGCAAAAATGCTGCCCAGTCAGCGCGTATGGCCGGTGGGTCCTTGGGCAGGCTGAGTTGCCAGCTGTAGAACGACCAGGACACGGTGGCCAGCAGCATGAAAATGTCGCCCGCCACCAGGCGCAGCGCCAGCAGCTGCTGCCATTCACCCCGGCACAGCACCAGCAGCACTCCGGCCAGCGACAGCAGCGCGCCCAGCACCTGCCTGCGTGTCACGCGGGCGCCAAAAAACAGGGCCCCGACGGCCAGCATGCACATGGGCAGGCTGGCGCCCACAAGGGTCACGTTGATGGGCGTGGAAGTCTGCAGCGCCATGTACTGCAGCGCGTTGTACAGGCCCACGCCCAGCAGGCCCAGCAACGCAAACCGCCGCCAGTGCGGCCACAGCCCGCTGTCGCGTCGCAGCACCCAGCCGGCCATGGGCAGCAGGATGGCAAAGGCCAGCACCCAGCGGATGAAGTTCAGCGTGATGGGCGGCACCAAGGTGTGCACCATACGCCCCACAACAGCATTGCCGGCCCATAACAGGGGGGCCAGGGTCAGGAGAAGAGCGGTACGGAGCGTCAGGCCTTGTTGCATGGCGCGCACTGTACCTAAGAACCTGAGCCGGGACGTGTTCTAAGGTTTCATGGCACCATGCGGCATACCCTTTGGAGGAATGTGTTTTATGTCTGTCAGCAGCCTGTCCGTACAAATCCGCCAGCATGGCGGCCCTGAACAACTGGAGCTGGTCACCATCCCGGTGGGCGAGCCCGGCCCCGGCCAGATCCGTATCCGCCACCACGCCATCGGCCTGAATTTCATCGACGTCTACCAGCGCAGCGGTTTGTACCCGCAAAACCTGCCGGTGCAGCTGGGCATGGAGGCCGCCGGTGTGGTCGAGGCCGTAGGGCAGGGCGTCACCCACCTGCAGGTAGGCGACCGCGCCGCCTACGCCAGCAACCCGCCCGGCAGCTACTGCGAGCGCCGCGTCATGCCGGCTACCTGCGTCTGCAAGCTGCCCGACGCCATCTCCTTCGAGACCGGCGCTGCCATGATGCTCAAGGGCCTCACAGCGCAGTACCTGCTGAAAAAGACCCAGCCCCAGGGCGGCCTGCAGCCGGGCGACTTCGTGCTGTTCCACGCTGCTGCCGGCGGGGTCGGCCTGATCGCCTGCCAGTGGGCCAAGGCGATGGGCCTGCAGCTCATAGGCACCGCAGGTTCCGTAGAAAAATGTGCGTTGGCGCTTGCCAATGGTGCGGCATATGCTATCAATTACGCAGCAGAAGACTTTGCTGCGCGGGTCAAGGAGATCACTGGCGGCCAAGGCGTCAAGGTGGTCTATGACTCGGTGGGCAAGGACACGTTTGATAAATCGCTGGATTGCCTGCGCCCCTTCGGCCTGCTGGCATCGTTCGGCAATGCGTCCGGCCCGGTGGCACCTTTTGCGCCCGGCATACTGGGCGCCAAGGGCTCGCTGTATCTGACCCGTGCCACGCTGTTCACCCACATGGCCACCCGCGAAAGCACCCAGGCCATGGCCGATGACTTGTTTGCCGTGGTGCAAAGCGGCCAGGTGCAGATCCACATTGGCCAGCGCTACCCCCTGGAGCAGGTACAGCAAGCCCACCGCGACCTGGAGGCACGCAAGACCACCGGCTGCACCATCCTCACCTTATGAACTGGTTGAAGACCTTGCGCGCCGAGGCCGACCAGCCGCCCGCGCGGCCGCGCTGGCCCCTGTGGGCTGGTGCGGTACAGATCGGCTCGGTGGAGCCGGAGTTCATGGCAAAAATCGGCCTGCAGCGCATACCCTACCTGCGCAAGGTGCTCCTGAAAGTAGAGCAATACGGCCAGCTGGGTTGGCAGCTGCAGGGTGAGCCCACGCACAGCCTGGCGCACCTGGCCCATGTGCTGCGTGAGGCCGGCCTGGCCCATGTCTGGCGCGACGAGCAACTTGCCGTGCCCGATGCCGACGGTCGTGTCGTGGCCACGGTGGAGCGCGGCGTGGTGCGTGCCCTGGGCATCACCACCTGCGCCGTGCACCTGGTGGGCGCCGCGCCGGACGGCCGGGTCTGGGTGCAGCAGCGTTCGGACAGCAAACCCAATGACCCCGGCCGCTGGGACACCCTGGTGGGCGGCATGGTGTCGGCGGCGGATTCCATCCCCACCGCGCTGGAGCGCGAAACCTGGGAAGAGGCCGGCCTGCGCCCGTCGCATATGCTGGACCTGTGCCCTGGCGGTCGTCTCACCACCCGCCGCCCCAGCACCGACAGCGGCGGCGCCGGCTATGTGGTGGAGCACATCCACTGGTACGCCTGCAACCTGGCCGAGGGCGTGGCCCCGGCCAACCAGGACGGTGAGGTGCAAGGCTTCGCCCTGCTGCCACCAGCAACGCTGGCCGAGCAACTGGCGCAAGGTCTGTTTACCGACGATGCGGCGCTGATACTGGCGGACTACCTGGGTTTGGACGCATGATGTCCAGTGTGTAAATACTCAGTCTTTTAGGCTGCTGGCGCAGATAGAATCTGCGCTGGTAGCTATGATATTCATAGTAAATACCGCGCCGGACCGCGGCAAGCGTGGTTTTTGTTTGTTGTGGGTAAATTTCCCATTTACAATACAGCCATGTCAGAACTTCCACCACCCACGCCAGGCCAGCCCGTGCTGGAGCAGGTGCTCGCCATGCTGCAGCCGCTGGTAGTGTGGCTGCTGCGTTCCGGGGTCGGTTATACCGATCTGACCGCCGCGCTGAAGCCGGTGTTCCTGGAGGCTGCGCGCACCGAGCTGACACGCATAGGCGGCAAGCAGACAGACTCGGCGGTCAGCCTGCTGTCTGGCCTGCACCGCAAGGACGTGCGGGCCGCTGCGCATACCGAGCGCGCCGCCGATGTGCGGGCCCGCCTGGGCAAGCCCACGCCTGCCAGCCAGGTGATGACGCGCTGGCTGGCCTCCGACCTACCCGACGTGCTGCCGTTTGCCGGTGCCCTGGCCTCGTTTGAAAGCCTGGCCCGTTCCGTATCCAAAGACATCCACCCGCGCTCCGTGCTGCTGGAGCTGGTGCGCCTGGATGTGGTCGAAGAATCTGATGGCCAAGTGTGCCTGCGGCGCCAGGCCTTTGTACCCAATACCTCGCTGGAAGAGGCGCGCCGCCTGCTGGCCGGCAGCGTGGCCGACCATATCGAAGCTGGGGTGCACAACCTCAGCGCGGGCGACGGCAAGACTTTTCTGGAGCAAAGCGTGTTTGCCGACGGGCTCAGCCCGCAGTCGGTACAGCAGCTGGAACAACTGGCCAACAGCCTGTGGCGCGACGTGCTGGCCGCCATGGTCAAGGCGGCCGTGCCTTTGTGCGAACAAGACGAACCCGCTGGCGGTAACCAGCGCATCCGGTTGGGCATGTTCTGCCTGACCGCGCCTATGGCACCCGTGCCCCCCCCACCCCCGAAGAACAACAGCCCGCAGGACGCGCCCGACCATGGCTAAAGCAGATACCAGCATCCAGATGGATCCAAACGACGGCGCCGCCCGCTTTGCTGGCGCTAGTCGGGAGTGGCAGGGTTGGCTGGCCGCCATTTTGGCCAGTCTGGCCGTCATGCTGCTGGCGCTGCTGCTGGAGAGTTGCGGCGGCGGCACAGTGGCCGGTGTGGGCAGCGGTGGCACCGGTGAGGCCGGCGGCACGGTCAGCGGCTTTGGCAGCGTGATCGTGGACGGCGTGGAATACAGCGACACCAGCGCCACCGTGCAGCGCCGCGACGCCAGCGGTGCCCTGGTCAATACCACGGCCGAGCTGGGCCAGCGGGTGCGGCTGCAATACCAGGGCAGCAACGCCGCGCTTAGCATCGAGGTGGTGTCGCAACTGTTGGGCAGTGTCACCACGGTGCCGGACAGCAATGGCCGCTTGCAGGTGCTGGGCCAGACCGTGCGCCTGGTCAGCACCAGCAGCGATGCGACTCGCAGCACCGCCACCGTGCTGGACGGCTACAGCGCGGCCAGCGACATCGCCGTGGGCGACGCGGTGGATGTGTACGGCTGCTGGGTTTGGGACGGTGGCAGCGCCAGCTATGTGCTGGTAGCGACCCGGCTGGCCAAGCAGTCCAGCGCGCCCAGCGTGGTGCAACTGGGCGGTGTGGTGCAAGCTCTGTCGGGCACCAGCTTCCGCCTGAACAGCGCCACCGGTACCTTGGTGCAGTCCAGCAGCCTGCCCGGCGGCTTGGCTAACGGCCAGGTGGTGCAGGTCTGGGCCAACGCTACGGATCTGGCCACCGTCCCGGTGCCGGCCGTCCGCGTGCTGCGCTCGGAAAGCAATATGCTGGACCTGGCCAGCGGCCAGTCACTGCGCCTGAGCGGCCTGGCCACCGAATACAACGCCAGCGCCCGTACTGTGGTGGTGCAAGGTGCCGTGGTGCACCTGCCCAGCGATGTGCCGGTGGATACGTCCGCGCTGGCCCAGGGGCAGTTTGTGAGTTTGGATGTAACGCGCGTGGGCGACACCCTGGTGGCCAGCGCGGCCAGTCTCCGCACGGGCTCGGGCGGCAATGACGACCAGGGCGCCATCACCGTGCTGACGGGGGTGACCAGCGGCATTGACTGGACCCCCAGCACCGTGCAGTTCACCCTGCGCGGCGTGAGCGTGCAGGCTGCCGCGTCGGTGATAGACAACAACTGCCGCAGCGTAGCGCTGACCGCCCAGGTCACCGTGAACGTCGAAGGCCGGCTGCAGGCTCCCGGCCAGCCTGTGACCGCCACCAAAGTAACGTGCAGCACCTCGATCCCCGCGAACGCGGTGGTGGACACCCGCGGCCAGGTGCTCAGCGTGCAGACTGCCACCAGCAGCATGGTGCTGAGCACCATCCTGGGCAACGTCAACGCCACCTGGGACAGCAATACCTATTTCTCCCAAAGCCCCGCCACGCTGGTCGGCAAGCAGGTGGACGTGCAGGCCCTGTTGGCACCTGACGGCAAGACCCTGCAGCTGCGCTCGGTACAGCTGGATGCACAGGCTCCACAGGCTCCACCAAATCCATAAGCACCACTACAGGAGAAAACCCATGCATGAAGAACACCTCCACGGTTTGGCCCAGGACTTGGCCATGCTCGACAATTTGCTGGCACAGCGCCGACGGACCCTGCGCTGGCTAGGCGTGGGTAGTGTGGCGCCGCTGGGCGTGTTGGGCTTTTCTGGCTGCGGCGGTGGCGGGGGGGATTCCAGCAGTACGGCGTCGTCGGACAGCTCCAGCACCAGCTCCACGACTTCGACCACAACAACAACAACTACCACCACCACTAGCGGCAGCTGCACCAACACCGTCAGCGAAACCAATGGTCCGTACCCGGCAGACGGCACCAACACGCTCAGCGGCACCACGGTGAATGTGCTGACGCAGTCCGGCATCAACCGCAGCGACATCCGCTCCAGCTTTGGCAGCAGCACCACCACCGCGCCCGGCGTGCCGCTGACCATTACCTTGACGCTGAGCAATACCAATTCCAGCTGCGCCTCGCTGGCGGGCTATGCCATCTACATCTGGCACTGCAGCCGCGACGGCCTGTACTCGCTGTACTCCAGCGGCATCACCGGCGAGAACTATCTGCGCGGCCTGCAGGTGACGGACAGCAACGGCAGCGTGACTTTCACCAGCATCTTCCCCGGCTGCTATTCCGGGCGCATGCCGCACATCCATTTCGAGGTGTATTCCAGCCTGTCGGCGGCTATCACCAACCCGGCGGGCGACCAGGTGTTGACCTCGCAGATCGCGCTTCCAACCGCCATCTGCACCACGGTGTATGCCTCCACCGGTTATTCCAGCAGCGCGAGCAATCTGGCTGGCTTCAGCTTTGCCAGCGACAACGTGTTCAGCGACGGCACCTCCACCGAAATGGCCACCGTGACCGGCAGCGTCAGCGCCGGCTACGCGGCCTCGCTGGCAGTGGGTATTTCGGTCTGAGCTTGCTATGGTTTAAATAGCTGCTGGCGTAGGTAGATACTGCGCTGGCGGCTTGTTTTTTATAAATCGCAGATTGCAAATAGGTTCTTAGGCCGGGCCAATGCGGCTGGGCTGTAGCAGCACTACCAGCGCGCCGGCGCCGCCTTCCATGGGCCGGGCCTGCACAAAGGCCAGCACCTCGTTCTTCTGCACCAGCCAGTTGCGCACCTTGGCCTTCAGCACCGGGGTTTTGCCCGGCGAGCTCAATCCTTTGCCGTGCACCACGCGCACGCAGCGTATGCCCTGTTTGTAGGCCTCGCGGATGAAGCCGCTGAGGGTGTCGCGCGCTTCGTCGCTGCGCAGGCCGTGCAGGTCCAGCTGGCGCTGGATGGCCCACTCACCCTTGCGCAGGCGCTGCAGCACGTCGATGCCGATGCCGGGGCGGCGGTAGCTCAGCGTGTCGTCGGTTTCCAGCAGGTTGCTGGCATCAAAACCGTCGCTGATGGCCTCCACCAGCACTGCCTGCTCGTCGCGCTGTAGCTGGATTGCCAGCGGCGGCGGTTGCTCTTTTTTCAATAGCGCCTTGCGCTGCTCCGGCAAGCGATGCACCGCACCTGCGGCATTCACAAACAGATTCTTCTGGGCGGCTTTGCGGCGCTGGGCCTCCAGCTCGGCAGCCTTTTGCGCGGCTTGCAGCGCGGCCGCGTCGGCAATGGCTTTCTGGATCTTCTTCAGGTCTTGTAGCGAACTGATCTTCATCACAGCAGCCCTTTTTCGGCCATGGACAGGGCCTCGCCCGGCGCCACAATGATGTGGTCCAGCACCCGCACGTCCACCAGTGCCAGCGCGGCCTTCAGCGTTTGCGTCAGCGCCTCGTCGGCGCGCGAGGGCTGGACCGAGCCGCTGGGGTGGTTGTGCGCCAGCACCACGGCGGCGGCCTGGTGGTGCAGGGCGCGGACCACCACTTCGCGCGGGTAGACGCTGGTCTGCGTCAGCGTGCCGCGGAACAGCTCCTCCAGCGCCAGCAGGCGGTTTTGCGCGTCCAGAAACAGCACGGCAAACACCTCGTGCCCCTTGGCCGCCAGGTGTAGCTGCAGATAGTGCTTCACGGCGCCCGGGTCGCTGAAGGCCGGCCTTTCCTGCAGCCGCTGGGCCATGGCACGGCGCGCCAGCTCCAGCACGGCGCTGATTTCGGCGCGCTTGGCCGGGCCCAGGCCCTTGACGCGTTTCAGGTCATCGGTGGTCGCGTTCAGCAGGCCGGCAATACCGCCAAAACCCATGCTGCCTGGGCTGGCAATCTGCAGCAGCTCGTGCGCCATTTGTAAAACCCCCTTGCCCTGTATGCCGGTGCGCAGCAGCAGGGCCAGCAGTTCCACGTCGCTCAAGGCGGCGGGGCCGCGCGCCAAAAGCTTTTCACGTGGACGGGCATCGGGAGGGAGGTCTTTGAGCGGCATGGCGGACTTTTACAATAGAGCCCAGTTTACCGAGACTCCTATGCCTTCTACTTCGCTTCCTACTGTTCAGCCCGGTTCCTTTTTGACCCTGCATTACCGCCTGAGCGGCCCCACGGGCGACATCATCAACACCTTCAACGACAAGCCCGCCACACTGTCTCTCGGCACGGGCGAGCTGTCGCCCGCCGTGGAGCAGCGCCTGCTGGGCCTGCCGGAGGGCACGCGCACCTCGTTCGATATTCCCGCCGGCGAAGCCTTTGGCGACCGCCAGCCCGATATGCAGCAGTGGGTGGCGCGCAAGCTGCTGAACCAGCTGGGCGACCCGCTGGAGCAGTACCACGTAGGCGATGTGGTGCAGTTCCCCACGCCGGACGGCCAAGGCAGCTACGCCGGTGCCGTGCAGCAGGTAGGCAATGCCGACAGCCCGGACGCCGTGCTGTTCGACTTCAACCATCCGCTGGCCGGCCAGCCTGTGACCTTCGAAGTACAACTGATTGGGGTGCTATGAGCTCCGCAGAAGAAATCATCCTGGCTGAACCGCGTGGATTTTGCGCGGGTGTGGACCGCGCCATCGAGATCGTGGACCGCGCGCTGGCCAAGTTCGGCAGCCCCATCTACGTGCGCCACGAGATCGTGCACAACACCTATGTGGTGAACGACCTGAAGTCGCGCGGCGCCATCTTCATCGAAGAGCTGGACGACGTGCCGCCCGGCGCCACCCTGGTGTTTTCGGCCCACGGCGTGAGCCAGGCTGTGCAGCGCGAGGCCAAGGCTCGCGGCTTCCAGATATTTGACGCCACCTGCCCGCTGGTGACCAAGGTCCACGTCGAGGTGGCCAAGCTGGCCAAAGAGGGCTATGAATTCATCATGATCGGCCACAAGGGCCACCCCGAGGTCGAGGGCACCATGGGCCAGCTCGACAGCGGCATCCATCTGGTGGAAGACGTGGCCGACGTAGCCAAGGTCCAGCCCAGCCAGACCACCAAGTTGGCCGTGGTCACGCAGACCACGCTGAGCGTGGACGACGCGGCCGAAATCTCCGCCGCCGTCAAGGCCCGCTTCCCGCTGATCCGCGAGCCCAAACAGCAAGACATCTGCTACGCCACGCAGAACCGCCAAGACGCCATCAAGATCATGAGCCCGCAGGTGGACATCGTGATCGTGGTCGGTAGCCCCACCAGCTCCAACAGTAACCGCCTGCGCGAGCTGGCTGAAAAGCTGGGCACGCCCGCCTACATGGTGGACAGCGCCGAAGAGCTGCAATCCTCCTGGTTCGAAGGCAAAGCCCGCGTCGGCCTGACTGCTGGTGCCTCCGCTCCCGAGGTACTGGTCCAGCAGGTGATAGACCGCATCCGCGCGTTGGGTGCGGTGGCGGTGCGCAAGATGGACGGGATCGAGGAGACGGTGAAGTTTCCGCTGCCTAAGGGGTTGCGGATGGAGGGGTAGGAGCCCCTGAATTTTGAGTTGAGAGACGAGCGCAAGGCTGGCTCTCGTTTGCTGGCTAGCGTGATGTGAGTGAGAGCAATTCGGCCAAAGACTGGGGAAGAAGGGTGGTAGTGGCGGAGGCCGACGGGCGCCAGAGTCCGTTTGGATCAGGCTCGAAGGCCAAGATTTCGACGAAGTAGCCTCGACCTCCGCGTTCGATGGCTATAAGGATGCAATTTGTCGATGCCGCAGCAAGACCAAAGCGACGCATAGGTAGTTCTTCGTGAACGACGTCGGTCTTGTTGAACGGTTGTCCCCGATCAGCGATGCCCGTTGTGCCGAGGTTCGACTGAATGCTTTGAGGAAGCTTCCTGAGGTAGTCAACCTGAAGTGCTTCGGACGGTTGGCAGAGGTGTCCAGCGGCGATCGCTGCACTGAATAAAAAATGGCTCGCGAGAATTGCGACCGTGATGCGGGCCAACGTCCTTATTGGGCCTTGCATGGGTACTGCAATATGTCTTGAACGAGGTCCCGTCTTGGATTTTCGGGGCGGCTGCAGGCGATCAGTGTTCATACGAGTTCCAGCAAAAGCAGCGGGCGAAAGCGCTGGACCACTATAGTTGGGCTCCGTTGTGTTGCTCCCACTGTGCCAGCGTCTCTTTCTTCAAAAGTGGAAGTGAAGTGTGCTTTATTTTTGTAGCGTCTTGCGCTGATTGCCATTGCGCGGGGTGCTCTTAGCGTCCATGCGATCCCCAGGCCGGGGATGCCCATAAACACCCACTCCACAAACAAAAATAGCCGCCAGCGCAGACGAATCCTGCACTGGCAGCTATTTTTACGATAGCGGAGCCGAGGGCTCCGCCGTGGCTCTTACTTCGCCGTAGGCATCACAAACTCGGCGCCCTTGGCAATGCTTTCGGGCCAGCGTTGCATGATGGATTTTTGCTTGGTGTAGAAGCGCACGCCTTCTTCGCCGTAGGCGTGCATATCGCCGAACAAGCTCTTCTTCCAGCCACCGAAGCCGTGCCAGGCCATGGGCACGGGGATGGGCACGTTGATGCCGACCATGCCGACCTGGATGCGGCGGGCGAACTCGCGGGCCACGTTGCCGTCGCGGGTGAAGCAGGCCACGCCGTTGCCGAACTCGTGGTCGTTGATGAGTTGCACGGCGGTGCCGAAGTCGGGCACGCGCATGCAGCCCAGCACCGGGCCGAAGATTTCTTCCTTGTAGATCTTCATGTCGGGCGTGACGTTGTCGAACAGCGTGCCGCCCAGCCAGAAGCCTTCGCCACAGCCGTCGCCGGCCTTGCTGCCGTCAAAACCACGGCCGTCGGCCAGCAGCGTCGCGCCTTCCTTGATGCCTTGCTCGATGTAGCCGCTGATGCGGGCATGGGCGGCGGCGGTGACGATGGGGCCCATTTCGGCGGCCAGATTGGTGCCGTTCAGCACCTTCAGGGTCTTGGTGCGTTCCAGCAGCTTGGGGATGACCTTGTCGGCCACGTCGCCCACCAACACGGCGACCGAGATCGCCATGCAGCGTTCGCCGGCCGAGCCGTAGCCTGCGCCGATCAGCGCGTCCACGACCTGGTCCACGTCGGCGTCGGGCATGACCACCATGTGGTTCTTCGCGCCGCCCAGGGCCTGTACGCGCTTGCCGTGGTGGGCGCCGGTTTCATAGATGTAGTTGGCAATGGGGGTGGAGCCGACGAAGCTCACGGCCTTCACATCGGGGTGCACCAGCAGGGCGTCCACGGCTTCTTTGTCGCCTTGCACCACGTTGAATACGCCGTCGGGCAGGCCGGCTTGCTTCAGCAGGTCGGCGATGAACAGGCTGGGGCTTGGGTCGGTGGGGCTGGGCTTCAGGATGAAGGTGTTGCCGGCGGCAATCGCCACCGGGAACATCCACATCGGCACCATCACGGGGAAGTTGAACGGCGTGATGCCGGCCACCACGCCCAGGGGTTGGCGCAGCGTCCAGTTGTCGATGCCGGTGGAGACCTGGTCGGTGAAGTCACCCTTCAACAGCTGGGGAATGCCGCAGGAGAATTCGACGATGTCGATGCCGCGGGCGACTTCGCCCTGGGCGTCGGTGAACACCTTGCCGTGTTCGGCGGTGATCATGTGGGCCAGCTCGTCCTTGTGCAGGTTCAGCAGCTCCAGGAACTTGAACATCACGCGGGCACGGCGGATCGGCGGCGTGTCGGACCACTTGGGGAAGGCGGCCTTGGCGGACGCCACGGCAGCGTCCACGTCCTGCACATTGCCCAGGCGTACCTGGCGCGCCACGGCGCCAGTGGCGGGGTTGTACACGGGCTGGGTGCGGGTGCCCGTGCCGGTGCTGCGTTGGCCCTGGATGTACTGGGCGACTTCGGTGTTATCGGTGTAGGACATGGTAGGTGTCTCGTTGTGTAGTGCGGACTTGCAGTTTATGGACTCGCCCCCTGTGCTACAAGGCCGAAAATTTGAATTGATTGTTCAGAATGGTGAACAATAGGGCCATGAACGAGCAAAAGATCAATGAGCTGTGGAGCCATTTGCACTGGCTTACCGTGCTGGCCCAGCAGGGCAGCTACACGGCGGCGGCGGCGCGGCTGGGCGTCAGCAAGGCGGCGATGAGCCAGCGCATGGCCGACCTGGAGCAGATGGCCGGCGTGCCCCTGGTGCGCCGCACCACCCGCAGCGTGCGCCTGACCGAGGCCGGCCAGCGCCTGGTGGACGACACCCGGGCCTCGTTCGAGCAGATCGCCCAGAGCTTTGCCCAGGTGCGCGATCTGGCCGATGCGCCGCACGGCCTGCTGCGGGTGACGGCACCGGTGGCGTTTGCGCGCCAGCAACTGGTGCCGCGCCTGGCCGACTTTCTGCGCGAATACCCGGATGTGCGCCTCGAATTGGAACTGTCGGACCGCCTGTCCAGCCTGGCCACCGAAGGTTTCGACCTGGCGATACGCCACACCGCCGCGCCGCCCGATACCCATGTGGCCTGGACCCTGTGCGCCACGCGCTCGGTGCTGGTGGCCAGCCGCGGCTATCTGCGCAAACGTGGCACCCCACTGCGGCCCGAAGACCTGCGCAACCACAGTTGCCTGCACTATCCGCGCGCCCAGGACACGCCGGCCTGGACTTTTGCGCAGGGCACGGGATCGAATGTGGAGCGGGTGACGGTGCCGGTGTCGGGCGTCTTGTCGGCCAACAACAGCGAGGCGTTGCGCGATGCGGCCGTGACCGGCTTGGGTATTGCGTTGTTGCCGGACTTCAGCCTGCCCGCCAGCCTGCGTGCCAGCAAGCTGGTGCCGGTGCTGCCGGACTGGCAACTGGTCGGGGGCTATGCGGACCAGTTGTACGCCATCCGTCCCTACACCGCCCATGTGCCGCGCGCCGTGACGGCGTTTGTGAACTACCTGCGGCAGGCCCTGGCGCAGGGTTTTGCCCAGGGGTTGGACGAGGTTTAAATCGCTAATTTAAGGCTTATTTTTTGGCATGAAATAGGCCGCTAGCGCAGGTTTTATCTGCGCAGGACGCTCCTGTTTTTGATGTCAAAAATAGGAGCAATTTAGTTGTCTATGACGCGCCGCGCAAAGCCCTGCAGATAGTCCATCAGCCGGGTGGCGCCACCCACGGCTGCGGCTTCGTCGCCCGTGGCAATGCCCTGGGCCAGGTCCATGTGCGCCTGCGCGGCTTCCATGATGTCGCCCTCGTGTTGGTAGGCCACCCAGAAGCGCCGGCACTGCACGATCAGCGGCACCACGGCCTTCACGGCCGAATGGTTGTGGCTGGCCTGGTGGTTCACCTGGTCCAGCGCCAGGTCGGCGGCCATGTAGTCCACCAGATGGCCGCGCGTGGCAGCCTGCACCATTTTGTCGGCGCAGCGCAGGATGTCCTTGCGCTGCAAGGCCGTGGCCCGGCGCGCCGAGCAGGCGGCAATCAGGCACTCCAGCACCCGCCGGGTTTGCACCACGTCCAGGTGGTCGGCCAGGTCGATGTGCGACACCAGCAGGCCGCGCCGCGGCTGCTGCACGATCAAACCAATCGACACCATGCGCAGCAGCGCCTCGCGCACCGGCGTGCGGCCCAGCTGCGTCAGCTCGACGATATCGGCTTCCACCACCGGGCTGCCGGGGGCCAACTGCAGGGTGGAGATCAGCGTCTCTATCGCGTCGTAGGCCATGTCGGCTGCACGGCGCTTGGGCAAAGGAGGGGCGGGGAGTTTGGGCATGGTGGTGGGCGCAAGCCATTAATTGCATTGCATTGGTGCATTGGACCAAAAAAAGCTGGCACGCAAGCTGCTTAAAACCCTAACAAGATATTTTAAATATGTCGTTAATATATTAAGACTGCTACAGTTCAGCTCTCCAACCACCCATTTACCAAGGACACACACCATGACGCTCCCCCGCTGGAAAGGCATCTTCCCCGCCATCACCACCAAGTTCCACGCCGATGAAAGCATCGATGCGGAGGGCACGGCCAAGCACATCGAGTTCCAGATCGCCAACGGCATCCACGGCCTGGTCACCTGCGGTTCGCTGGGCGAAGCCAGCACCCTGACGCTGGAAGAAAAGCTGCAGGTCGCAGACATTGCTTTGAAGGCAGCCAAAGGCCGCATCCCGGTGCTGGCCAATGTGTCCGAAACCAGCACCCGCGAAGCCCTGCGCTACATCGAGGGCGCCAACAAGCTGGGCGTAGACGGCTTCATGGTCATGCCGTCCGTCATCTACGTGGCCGATGCCCGTGAAGCGATGCTCAACGTGCGCACCATGGCCAACGCCGCGCAAAAGCCCATCATGGTCTACAACAACCCGGTGGCCTACCGCGTGGACCTGAAGCCCGAGCACATGGCCGAGTTGGCCGACTGCCAATGGATCGTCGCCATCAAGGAAAGCACCGACAACATCCGCCGCATCACCGATCTGCGCAACACCGTGGGCACGCGCTACCAGCTGTTCCTGGGCGTGGACGACCTGGCCTATGAAGGCCTGGCGCTGGGCTGCGACGGTCTGCTGGCTGGCGTGGGCTGCGCCTTCCCGCGCGAAACCGTGGCGCTGTACGACCTGATGAAGGCGGGTGAGTGGGCCGAGGCGCTGGCGCTGTACCAGTGGATGACGCCCATGCTGCATCTGGACGTATCCACCAAGCTGGTGCAAAACCTCAAGCTCATCGACGCATTGGTGGGCGTGGGCAGCGAGCACATGCGCCGTCCGCGCCTGCCGCTGGTTGGCGAAGAGCGGGCCGTGATTGAGCGTATCGTGACGCGGGCACTGGAAACCCGTCCGGCTAAATACCAATCCGTCATGTAAGGAAACCCGCATGCAGCGCATCCAGATCATCGATTCCCACACCGGCGGCGAGCCGACGCGCCTGGTGGTGGGCGGCTTCCCCGACCTGGGTACCGGCAGCATGGCCGAGCGCCGGGTTTTACTGGCCGCGCAGCACGATAAATGGCGGGCCGCCACCGTGCTGGAGCCGCGCGGCAACGACGTGATCGTCGGCGCCTTGCTATGCGAACCCGTGGCCGCCGATGCGGCCGCTGGTGTGATCTTCTTCAACAACACCGGCTACCTGGGCATGTGCGGCCACGGCACCATCGGCCTGGTGGTCAGCCTGGCGCACATGGGGCGCATCCAGCCCGGCGTGCACAAGATCGAAACCCCGGTGGGCACGGTGGAGGCCACTCTGCACGCGGATGGCTCGGTCAGCGTGCGCAATGTGCCGGCCTACCGCTATGCAACCCAGGTGGCCGTCCAGGTGCCAGGCTACGGCCTGGTGCATGGCGACGTGGCCTGGGGCGGCAACTGGTTCTTTTTGGCCAGCGACCACGGCCAGACCGTGGCCAGCGACCAGTTGGCGGCGCTCACCATCTACGCCAGCGCGCTGCGCGAGGCGTTGGGTGCACAAGGCATTACCGGTGCCGAGGGTGCCGAGATCGACCACATTGAACTGTTCGGCCCTGACGACAAGGGCGCCGACAGCCGCAACTTCGTGCTGTGTCCGGGCCTGGCCTACGACCGCTCGCCCTGCGGCACCGGCACCAGCGCCAAGATTGCCTGCCTGGCAGCCGACGGCAAGCTGGCTCCGGGCGAGACCTGGCAGCAGGCCAGCGTGATCGGCAGCCGCTTCGAGGCGTCTTACACCGTGAACAACGGCCAGGTAATTCCGACCATCCGCGGTCGCGCCCATGTGTGCGCCGAAAGCACTTTGCTGGTGGCCGAGGACGATCCCTTCGGCTGGGGCATCACCTTAGTACCCCGACTCGGAAGTATCGGAACATGAAAGCGCGTCTTCGCCCCCATGGCGGCGTTGCAAAGCCTCGCCATAGCCACAGCTATGTCTGCGTTTTACGCCTTGCCCTAGTGGCGAATCCATCACTTTCATTGTGTTCCTCTACTTCCGAGTCGGGGTACTAGGATGAACGCCGACACCATCGTCATCGGCGCCGGCATCGTGGGTGCGGCCTGCGCCCACGCGCTGGCCCAAGCCGGCCATACCGTGCTGGTGTTGGACGCGCAGCGCGGTGGCGCCACCGGCGCGGGCATGGGCCACCTGGTGGTGATGGACGACAACCCGGCGGAGCTGGCCCTGAGCCGGTATTCCGTTAGCCTGTGGCAAGCCTTGGCGCCGCAGATGCCCGCAGACTGCGCCTACAGCGGCTGCGGCACGCTGTGGATTGCCGCCAACGCCGAGGAAATGGCCGCCGCCGAGGACAAACGCCAGCGCATGCAGCAGCACGGCATTGCCAGCCATTTGCTGGACGCGGCCGCGCTGGCCCAGGCCGAGCCGGCGCTGCGCCCCGGCCTGGCCGGTGGGCTGGTGGTGCCGGGCGACGCCATCGTCTACGCACCCAATGCGGCGCGTTGGCTGCTATCAAAATACGAGCGATTCGTGCAGGTGGAATATGCGCAAGTGACCGAAATCGATGGTCAAAAAGTGCGCCTGGCCGACGGCAGCTACCGCCAGGCGCCGCAGATATTGCTGGCCAATGGCATCCAGGCCACCACGCTATGCCCGGACTTGCCGATACGCCCCAAAAAAGGCCATTTGCTGATTACCGACCGCTACCCCGGCACGGTGCACCACCAACTGGTGGAGCTGGGCTACATCACCAGCTCGCACCATAGCGAAGGGCCTTCCGTGGCTTTTAACCTGCAACCGCGCCCCACGGGGCAGTTGCTGCTGGGCTCCTCCCGCCAGTTCGACACGACGGACATGGCGGTCGAGGCCCATATGCTGCAGGCCATGTTGCAACGGGCCTTGGCCTACATGCCGGGCTTGGCCCGCTTGAACGCCATCCGCGCCTGGACCGGCTTGCGCGCCGCCACGCCAGACAGCCTGCCCATCCTCGGCCCGCACCCCACGCGCGAGGGCCTGTGGCTGGCCGTGGGCCACGAAGGGCTGGGCGTAACCACTGCGCTGGGCAGTGCCCAGTTGCTGGCGGCCCAGATGACCGGCGGCACGGCCGCCATCGATGCCAGCCCCTACGGCTTGCAACGTTTCAAGGAGGCGGTATGCGCGTGAATCTGCATATCGATGGCCAGCCGGTAGCCGTGCCCATGGGCTGCACCGTGGCGGTGGCCTTGGCTATTTCGGGGAATGGCGTAGCGCGCATTTCCGTGCGTGGGGATGTGCGGGCGCCGCTGTGCGGCATGGGTGTGTGCCAGGAATGCCGGGTCAGCGTGGACGGTCAGCGCCAGCTGGCCTGCCAGACCCTGTGCATTGAGGGCATGCAGGTGGAGAGAACGCTATGACGCACAACTTGCCCATCCACGAATCCTGCGACCTGCTCATCATCGGCGCAGGCCCGGCAGGCATGGCGGCGGCGCTGGCCGCGGCGCCCAGTGGCGCGCGCATTGTGGTGGTGGACGACAACCCGTTGCCCGGCGGCCAGATCTGGCGTGATGGCCCCGGTGCCCAATTACCGCCTGTTGCACGCCACATGCGTGAGCAGGTGGCTGCCTGTGCCAATGTGTACTGGCTCAGCGCCACCCGCGTCGTGGCTGCACCCGCGCCCCAGACCCTGTTGCTGGAAGATGCGCAGCGCGGCTGGTCCATCCAGTGGAACAAGCTGTTGCTGTGCACCGGCGCACGCGAGTTGCTGTTGCCTTTCCCGGGCTGGACCTTGCCCGGCGTGACCGGCGCCGGGGGCTTGCAGGCGCTGATCAAGTCCGGCCTGCCTGTCGCCGGCGAGCGGGTGGTGGTGGCCGGCAGCGGCCCCTTGTTGCTGGCCGTGGCGGCTACCGCGCGCAAAGCGGGCGCCCAGGTGCTGCGCGTGGCCGAGCAGGCCAGCGCAGCGGCCATGGCTGGTTTTGTAGCACAGCTGCCGCGCTGGCCTGGCAAAGCGGTGCAAGCGCTGGGTCTGCTGCAGGCCGGCTGGCGCACGTCTTCGCATGTGCTGTCGGTGCAGGGCCAGGGCCGGGTGGAGTCGGTGCGGTTGCAGCAGGGCAGCAGCATTGTGGAGCTGGCTTGCGACCGCGTCGCCTGTGGTTTTGGGCTGGTGCCGAATATCCAGCTGGGCCAGCTCTTGGGCTGCGCGCTGGTACCTACCGCAACAGGCGCGCAGGCGCTGCAGGTTGATACCTGGCAGACCACCAGCGTGCCCAATGTGTATGCCGCAGGCGAATGCACAGGCATAGGCGGTAGCGAGCGGGCATTGGCCCAGGGCGCAGTCGCCGGCCATGCGGCCGTGGGCCAGCAGGCTGCGGCGCAGCAGCGCTGGCCGGAGCGTGCACGTTGGGACCGCTTTGCGCAGCAGCTGGCGCACAGTTTTGCACTCCAGCCGCAGCTACGTAGCTTGCCCCAGGCCGACACCCTGGTCTGCCGCTGTGAAGACGTGCCCTACGCCGCCGTGTCTGCCTGCTCCGGCTGGACCGATGCCAAGCTACACAGCCGCTGCGGTATGGGCGCCTGCCAGGGCCGCGTGTGCGGCGCCGCCACCCAGTTTTTACTGGGTTGGACACCGCCTGCGCCCCGGGTGCCGCTGACGCCAACGCGGGTTGGCACGCTTGCTGCAATAGTCTCTACACCAGGCGCTGCCCAGCGCCATACCTCTTGAAAGGATATTGCCAACATTAGCCGACCTTCTTTGCGCTCATATTTGCTTCAATCAGAACAAACCCGCCCATGCGACCCGGCCGTTAGAGCCTACAGTCCAGCGGTGGCCTATTACAAGCTTCACATATGTCTTACCCGGTGCCCTGTCGATGGTTACAAGCCCTTGAATCAGACACTGTGTAAGTCTTAACCCAATCCCTTTCTAGGACAGAGTTCATGCAACCTACTTTCACGAAGATCGCACTTGTTGGTGCCATGGCAATGGCAATGGCTGGCGGCGCGTACGCAGAAGACCAGATCGTCAAAATCGGTGTGACCGGCCCCTTGTCTGGCCCCAATGCTTTCATCGGCAAGGACAATGAAAACGGCGTACGCCTGGCAGTTGAAGACCTCAACGCCAAGAAAATGGTTGTCGGCGGCAAGACCCTGAAGTTTGAGCTGGAGTCCGAAGACGACCAGTGCGACCCCAAGTCCGGCGTAAGCGTGGCCCAGAAGCTGGTGGACGCAGGCGTCAAGTTCGTGATGGGCCCATACTGCTCGGGCGTGGCCATCCCCGCTTCGCGCGTGTACAGCCAAGGCAATGTGGTGGTGTCCACCGTGGGCAGCAACCCCAAGGTCACCATGGGTGGCTACAAGAACCTGTTCCGCATCATGGCCGGTGACAATGAAATCGGTGCACGCCTGGCCTTCTATGCGGCCAACATCATGAAGGTTAAGAAGGTCGCCTTGATCGATGACCGCACCGCCTACGGCCAAGGCCTGGCAGACGAGTTCTCTAAAGAAGCCAAGAAGCTGGGCCTGGAAATCGTGGGCCAAGAGTTCACCACCGACAAGGCAACGGACTTCTCCTCCATCCTGACCAGCCTGAAGGCCAAGCAGCCTGAAGTCATCTTGCTGGGCGGCTACGCGCCACAAGCTGGCCCGATGGTGCGCCAGATGAAGTCCCTGGGTGTGACCGCCAAGCTGCTGGGCGGCGACGCCATCTGCACGGCTGAACTGGGCAAGCTGGCAGGTGATGCCGCGACCGACACGGTGTTCTGCGCCCAGGGTGGTGCGGTGCTGGAGAAGACGGCTGAAGGCCCAGCCTTCAAGGCCAAGTACAAGAAGCGTTTCAACATCGACCCCGATGCGTACGCTCCTTCGTTCTACGACCAGACCATGTTCGTGGGCCAGTCCATCCAGAAGGCTGGTGCAGTGGACTCTGAAAAGGTGGGCGCCGAGATCTACAAGACTTCCTACAAGGGTATGTCGGGCACGTTCGGCTTTGACGACAAGGGCAACCTGAAGGCTGCGCCTATCACCATCTACACCTTCAAGGCTGGCGCACCGTCCGCACTGGGTACGTACTAATCTCTAGCTTTGCTAGCGTGAAGTAAAAAGGGCCGTTCAGACGGCCCTTTTTTTATGCACAACTGTAGTGCGTAGTCAGTCTGCAGTGCCTTCGTCTTCGTCGTCCATGCCCTCGCTGTCCATCACGGCGATTTCGGCATATTGCACGGCGTTCAGCTGGTGGCGGTAAGCTGCATAAGCGTGGCGCGCGCAGGCTTCGTCATCGCCGTCGTCGTCTGCTGTCGCGGCCAGCGCATGGAATTTGGCAGCCGCAGCAAAGTGGTGCGCCGCCATGCGGTGGTGGTCGCCCAGGGTTTCAAACTCTTCTTCCAGGATGGTGGTGTCGGCAGTGTTCATAAAGTCCTCGCAGATGCTGGCGCGGCGACATACCGCGTGGCTAGGATGCGTGGTTTGGATGAAGGCTTGATGACACGGGTGCTATGGTTGTTGTAGCTGGTTACGCAGGGTTTATGTGCGCTGGAGAGGAAATTGGGCTGTGGCGTCTGAGCTGAACCTCGAGTGGTGACATGCCGACGTGGGTCTGCTTGAGCGACTGGTTAGCTCTTGTCTTCAAGTAAGCCTCTTTCCAATTCGAACTAGGCTTGCATAACTGTCGATCGCAAGTTGCCTCCGGCGTGCGGCGATCCTGGCATTTTGCCTATATGCGCGTCGCTGCGCTGCAGGCTCTTCTTCCGAGGCAGTGCTAGTGAAGACAATATTGAAACCTAGAATTCTTCGAACCCTTGCACCAGGATCTCTTAGTGCATCAGCAACGAGGATGCTCTTGAGGGCATAGAGTACATCTGAGAGCTTTGATGCCAGCTTAGGTTGCACGAACTCGGCTTCGATTCCGCTCCAGGCGTGCACAAAGGTGTCAACTGCTGCAGCGTCCCCGCGCTCAATCATCTGCCTGAAGCTGTCAAAGGAATAGGTTTCAAGTAGCCTTCCAAAGAGCTCCTTGTCGCGCGCGCGATGCGCAGAGGTAATGTCCTTCTTGACGGAGAGCTTGTATGCAACTACCCAGCCAAGGACTGCAATCAGCGCGGATGCGCCAGCAACGACTAGCGGAATTAGTTCTGTTGGCATTTGGTAGGGCTAACGTTTGACATTAGAGGTAAGACCCTGCTTGCCGGGGTATGTCCTCTCGATTGAAGGGTTAGGTGCTCGCGTCGTGAGGTAGCGGTTCATTGCGTAACTCAGCGAGTGTTTTGCCGAATGATGGGTTGTACGTTCTCGCACGTTCGAGGGTTACATTCGGAACTGTAAAGCGAGCAATATGCTTCCCGCCGAAGACATCTTTTACGCAAACTTTGATTCGCGTTCCTTTTGCACTAGCCGTGGGAAAGCAACCGCCCCAACTGTCCGATTGTTCGAAGTAGACAACCCCGTTTTCCGACTGGCCTGGCTCCAGATATGTTGAGGTATGAACGGGGGAGTGGATGCTCTTCTGTGTCAGAAATGGATAGAACTTGATGTTCTCGCCGATCTTGGCCTGGAAGTCATGTATGGCTGCCGTCTGATCGTGTAGCCAAAACCATCCAAGCCCATACCTGAACCAAGCTCGCGTGAAGCGAATCACCCGCCAGTGATATCCAACAGATATTTGGTCGATGCTTGATGCCGCAGATCCTGAGTTTGCAATTTTTAGATAGAGAGCCACGCCAGTTCGATGGACGTCGAATTTGTCTTGCTTCTTCCCTGTATCAAATGTGCATACAAAAGTCGGCCCATCGATTAGCTGGATTCGAAACTTTGGTCGCCGACGAAGAGCGGAAAAGATGCCGCTGACCCAGCCAAGCGTAAGGGTCACCACGAAGATGCCAACGCCAACGACTCCTTGGTTGTCGTTCAGCCACTTAGCGCCAGTGGCGTAGGTTTGGGTAATGTTTTCCAGCATCTAACGAATAGCGTTTATCTGCCGCGATGCGCTGCAAGAGACAAGAGCGATGTTCATACGCGGTGGATAAACCTTGTTGGACTGAACCAACGCCCGCAATGGCCGTTGATAGTTGTTGACGGGACAGGCGATTGCTCAAACCCACCCTGCCTATGGCGCAAATTATGGCGTGATTCGAGGGCCGTTCGGGCGCCTATTTCTGTGACGCCTCCACCCCGCCGTAGCGCCCTGCAACGCCTGAACTGCAGGCATCTTCCCCTCAAAAAGGTGGAACCACCAAGTGCTCTATTTTCCATAGCTGGTTGCGCTGGTTGCGCTGGTTAAATCTGCGCTGGAGCCTGTTTTCATTTGAAGATTTATGTGGGGGTTGGGGTGGTGTAGATGGCGCCTGACGTCTATGAGATCCCTGGCCGGGAGTTCGCCCCGGCGGGCGAGTAACTTGTTCTTTTGCGCAAAAGAAAAGTCACCAAAAGAAAGGCGCCCCCACCGTCTGCGCCCTCCGCTGGCGCTACGGGAACCTGCGGTGCGCGCTTTGGTCGGGGTCTGGCTAAACTCGCCTGCGGCTCAAACAACGCCAGCCCTGATCCGCCCAAAGCTGTGCTCCTCGGCGCATACAGAGGGGGACCCCGGGGATCGGGATCGGTGGCGCTGCGCGCCACATCGCGCCTAGGGCGCGAGCCCGGCTGCGCCGGGCTGGGGTTGGCTGTTCGGCTGTTGGTTCCCACGCCGTGTGGCGTCGGCGAGTAGCGCAGGGCTGGGCGGATCAGGGCCCGCGATTGTTTGAGGCCGCAGGCCGAGTTCGAGCGGGACCCCGCACAGACCGAGCAACGCAGCGTACCCCGTAGCGCAGCGAAGGGGGCGACGACTTCGGCTCGCCTTTCTTTGGGTTACGTTTCTTTGGCGACGCAAAGAAAGGTGACTGCGCCGCCGGGCGCACATCCCGGCCGGGGATGCCGAAGACATCAACCCTTTCAAAGGTTCAAGCCAAATCACCCGCTAGCGCACGAATTAACTGCGCAACCAGCTATCAATATGAGAGTGAACGTCTATCCGGCCTTGGGGTCAGCCGAAATGCGGGTGGGCGCTGTGGGCTCAGATAGGCAGACAGAGCGCAATTCGGATCTGACCCCATGGCCTTGCGCTGCGTGGTGCGTTGCGTTCCAGCGCGTTGAGGCGAAAGCTGGACTGGATGTCCGGCCCCATGGCCTCGCGCCGTGCTTGTCGTGTGCAGCGTGGCCTCGAAGAAATTACAAGCCAAATCGGCTGCCAGCGCAGATAGAACCTGCGCTGGCAGCTATTGAATCACTAGCAACGACTACTTCGCCGCCAGCATCCACTCATGCGCGGGATCGTTCTTGAAGACCCAGAAACGGTTCGGGCCGGCCATCACGTTCAGGTAGTACAGGTCGTAGCCATGGGGCGCCACCACAGGGTGGTAGCCGCGCGGCACCATCACCACGTCGTGGTTCTCCACGGCACATGCTTCGTCCAGGCTGCGGTCATCTGTGTAGACGCGCTGGAAGGCGAAACCCTGCGGTGGGTTCAGGCGGTGGTAGTAGGTTTCTTCCAGCAGGGTTTCCACCGGCGGTTGCTCGATGTCGTGTTTGTGCGGGGGGTAGCTGCTGGAGTGGCTGGCGGGCGTGAGGACTTCGACCACTAGCAGGTGGGCGGCGGTGGGGTCGTCGTGCGGCAGCACGTCGCAGACATAGCGGGTGTTCGTGCCCTTGCCGCGCACGCTGCGGCGCATGTTGGCGGGGTCTAGCACCTTGACCGTATGCGGCGTGTTGCCGGCGGGCGCCGTGCACAGGCCGACTTCGGCATCGGTCTCGGCCAGCACCACTACCGTCTTGCCGGCCGGCACGTAGACCGCTGCGGGCGAGACTTCTTCGAACACGCTTTTGCGCGTGCCCAGGTGTTCATGCGTTTGGCCGTCGATGGTGACGCTGACGGTGCCGGTCAGCACCACCAGGCAGAGTTCGCGCGTGGCAGTAACGACGGTTTCAGATTCGCCTTTTACCAAGCGCACCGCGCGGAAACCCACATGGGTCCAGCCGGCGCGCTCGGGCGTGACGTTGACGATTTCGCGGCCCGTGGGCGCGGCTTTGGCTAGCAGGGGGCTGACCATCTCAGCCGCCGATCTTGTCTACCAGGCCACGCAGCGTGTCGTAGCCCTTCTGGGCGTACTCGTAGCTCGGGGCGACGGCCGGGTCTTGCTCGGCTTCGACCACCAGCCAGCCTTGGTAGCCGGCGTTCTTCAGCGTGGTCAGCACGGCTTCGTAGTCGATGCTGCCGTCGCCGGGCACGGTGAAGGTGCCGTTGATCACGCCGTTCAAAAAGCTCCAGCCGTCGTTGCGGGCCTGGGCAATCACGGGGGTGCGCACGTCCTTGCAGTGCACGTGCACCACGCGCTCGACGTGTTTCTTCAGCAGGGTGACGGGATCGGCGGCACCGCCGAAGTAGGCGTGGCCGGTGTCGAACAGCAGGAACACCTTGGTCGGGTCGGTCAGGGCCATCAGCTTGTCCACATCGGCGGGGGACTCGACGTAGGCGCCCATGTGGTGGTGGTAGGCCAGTTTGATGCCGTAGGTCTTGATGAGGTGCTCACCGAAGGCGTTCAGGCGGTCGGCGTAGGCCTTCCATTGTGCGTCGTTGGCGAACTTGGGGCGCTTGGACACGGGGGTGTCGATCTGGCCCTGGATGGTGTCGGCGCATTCGCCGTAGACCACCACGTTCACCTTGTTGTACTGCAGCTTTGTCATGTGCGCCTTGCAGCGCTCGATCTCGGCTTCCACCGTGTCGTTGCCCAGAAAGCCGGAGTACCAGCCGGACACGCAGGCCAGGCCGAATTCGTCCAGCTTGGCTTTCAGGCCGGGGCCGTCCTTGGGGAATTTATTGCCCAGCTCGAAGCCTTCATAGCCGATTTCCTTGCCTTCGCTCAAAGCCGTTTCCAGCAGGGTTTCGCCGCCCAGCGAGGGCAGGTCGTCGTTCATCCAGGACAGGGGGTTGATGCCGATGCGTACGTTCCAGGTCATAGTGGTTCTCTTGAGTAAATACTTAAATACGTTGTTCAATTTTTGCGGCGGTGTAGCGCTCAAACGCTTCGTTCACCGCAGGGCGTTCAGAGACTTCGGGAATGGCGACCTCCCACCAGCAGCCGCCTTCGGCCGTAGTGCGCTCGTGGGTGGTGTCGATCACGATGACTTGGCTCTTGGTGGCAGCACGTGCGGCCACCATGGCGGTCTTCAGCTCGGCCACGTCCTTCACGTGCACCGCGTCGGCGCCCATGCTGCGGCCATGCATGGCAAAGTCGATCTGGCTGCTGCTGCCCCCCTCGGGGATGCAGTCGTCCAGCATGTTGTTGAAGTTGGGCGTGCCGCTGGCGCGCTGCAGGCGGTTGATGCAGCCGTAGCCCCGGTTGTCCAGGATCACCACGATCAGTTTTTTGCCCAACAGTACCGAGGTGGCCAGCTCGGAGTTCATCATCATGTAAGAGCCATCGCCGACGATGACGATGACTTCCTGGTCGGGCCGGGCCATCTTGGCACCCAGGGCACCCGCCACTTCGTAGCCCATGCAGGAGTAGCCGTATTCCACGTGGTAGTTGCCGGGCCGGGTTGCGCGCCACAGCTTGTGCAGCTCGGCGGGCAGGGTGCCGGCGGCGCAGACCACCACGTCGTGCACATCGCTGTTGGTAATGGAGTCGCGCACCGCGCCAATGACTTCGGCGTCATAGGGCAGCACGTCCTTGGGCACGGCGGTAGTGAGCTCGGTTACGCGCTTCACCCAGCCTGCGGCCAGGCTGCGGGCGCGGGTGGTCCAGGCCGGTTCGGCCTTCCAGTCGCCAGCGGCGGTGCTGAGCTGGCCCAGGCCCACGCGGGCATCGGCCACCAGGGCGGTGCCGGCCCACTTGGTGGCGTCGAAGCTCTGTACGTTCAGGCACAACAATTTGGCCTTGGCGAACAGCGCGTGCGAGCCGGTGGTGAAGTCCTGCAGGCGCGTGCCCACGGCCAGCACCACATCGGCTTCGCGGGCCATTTCATTCGCGGCCGGGCCGCCATCGACGCCGATGCCACCCAGGTTCAGCGGGTGGTCCCAGGGCAGGCTGCTCTTGCCACCGTGGGATTCGACCACGGGCACGCCGTGCTTCTCGGCAAAGGCGCGCAGTGCGTCCCAGGCCTGGCTGTACAGCACGCCGCCACCGGCCACGATCAGCGGCTGCTTGGCGGTCTTCAGTAGTGCGGCGGCAGCGGCCAGCTCGCGGGTGTCGGCCGGTGGGCGGCGGAAGTGGATCACGCCGGGCTGCAGAAAGCTCTCGGGGCAGTCGAAGGCATGGGTTTGCACATCCTGTGGCAGCGCCAGGCAGACCGGGCCGCAGCTGGCGGGGTCGGTCATCACCTGGATAGCGCGGGGCAGGGCGGTCAGGATTTGTTCGGCACGGGTGATGCGGTCAAAAAAGCGCGTCACCGGGCGGAAGGTGTCGTTGGCGCTCAGGTCGCCGTGCTGGAAGCTTTCGATCTGCTGCAGCACCGGGTCGGGCGCGCGCGAGGCAAAGGTGTCGCCGGGCAATAGCAGCACCGGCAGGCGGTTCACATGGGCCATGGCCGCGGCGGTGACCAGGTTGGTGGCGCCGGGGCCGATGCTGGTGCTGACGGCCATGATGCGCTGGCGGAAATGGGCCTTGGCATAGGCCACGGCGGCGTGGGCCATGCCCTGCTCGTTATGGGCGCGGTAGGTGGGTAGTTGGGCGCGTTCGGCGTACAGGGCTTCACCGAAGCCGGCCACATTGCCGTGGCCGAAGATGGTGAACACGCCCGCGCAGTAGGGTTGGATGCTGCCATCGGCCATTTCGACTTGCAGCGCGGCCAGGTGCTTGACCAGCGCCTGGCTCATGGTGAGTTTTTGGGTGAGCTTTTGGGTTTTCATGGGCAGATTCAGGACGCAGATTTCCGGTTACGCCAGGCGTTGACGAGGGTAGCAAAGTTGTGTGCAACGGCGTCTTTGAAGGCGGCGTCATTGATTTCGTTCTTCAGCCACTTTAGCGAAGGTTCTGCCCACAGGGTGCGGCCCACCATGAAGCCCTTGACGATGGGGTTGGTGGCGTGCACAAAGCTGTCGGCCAGGTGCTGCAGTGGCTGGTTCAGGCCCAGGATCACCGCGCCGCGGCAATACGGGTCGCGCTCGGCCACCAGGGCGGCCAGTTCGGTCCAGCCCTTAGCCTGCATGGGCGCCAGCTTCCACCATTCGGGCTTGACACCCAGGTTGTAGAAGCGCTTTACCGAACGCAGCACGGCCCCGTCTTCGGCGCCGGCGGGCGTCATGGCGCGGGGGCAGATGATTTCCAGCAGCAGCTCGTTGCCGCTGGTGCGGGTGGCTTCCCACAGTTCCAGCACGGTTTGCTCTTGCTGCAGGCGCAACTCGTAGCTGTCGTCCGGGTGGTAGTGCACCAGGCACTTGACCACGTGTTCGGTAGGCCAGTTGATCAGCGCGCTGCCGACCGAGCGGGTACCGTCAAAACGCAGCGGGCGTGAGCCGGGCAGCTCGACCGGGCGGCCCACCCACCAGCCACGGCCGGTGGCACTGGCCAGCGCGTCGCGGCCGTAGTCGCCGCCGTCGATCAGCACGCCGGTGTGGCCTTGCAGCTTGTGGCTGGTTTCCACCTGCTCGGCGGCTTGCACCAGCAGCTTTTTCAGCGCGGGAATGCGGGAGTCGCTGGCACCGGCTTCACGGGCAATATCAAAAAACTGGCTGCGGTGGTCGAACGCCAGTACGCACATCTCGTTCCAGTCGGGGCGGGCCGCGGTGACGCGGTGCAGATGGGCCAACTGTTCATCGGCATCCACCTTGGGGTTGCGGCTGCCGCTGAACCAGTGGGCCAGCTCGGCCGGCGTGGCCATGGCAGCCGAGCAGGCGTGGCGCGACACCACGATGGCACCGCAGGCGTTGGCTACTTTGGTGGATTCGGCCCAGTCCTTACCCTGCAGCAGGCTGGCCATCAGGCCGGACAGGAAGGAGTCGCCCGCGCCCAGCACGTTCAGCACTTCGACGCGCTCGCCCTTGAAGGTGGGGGCGTCGTCGATATTCGTGGGAATCGCGCCTTCGATCACGCTGCAGCCAGCGGCGCCGCGCTTCACCACCAGGGTGGCGGAGCTGATGGCGCGCACTGCACGCAGGCTGGCCATCAGGTCGTCGGCCACGCCGCCAGCGATGAAGAACTCTTCTTCGGTGCCGACCAGCAATTCAAATTCGGGCAGCATTTCCTGTAGCTGCTGTGTCACGTGTGCGTCCGCCACATAGCGGTTTTCGCCGGCGCCGCGGCTGGTCAGGCCCCACAGCACGGGGCGGTAGTCGATGTCTAGCACGCGCACCACGCCGTGTTTTTTGGCGTAGGCCAGCGCGGTCTGCGATGCGCGGCGGGTGCCGGGGGTGGAAAGATGGGTACCGGTGATGGCCAGCGCACGGCACTGGGCTATGAAATCTTCGCTGATTTGGTCGGCATCCACCGCCATGTCGGCGCAATTCTCACGAACGAACAGCAGGGGGAAGGTGTCGCGGTCCTTCAGGCCCAGCAGCACCAGTGCGGTCAGACGCTCGGGGTCGACCTGCACCTGGCTGGTGTCGCAACCTTCCTGAGCCAGCGTTTCGGTCAGGAAACGGCCCATTTGTTCATTGCCCACGCGGGACAGCATGGCGCTTTTGAGACCTAAGCGGGCCACACCAAAGGCGAGGTTGCCCGAGCTACCACCCAAATACATGGCCATGCTGCGTGCGTCTTCCAGGCGGCTGCCAAATTGCTGGGCATACAGGTCTACTGCCAGGCGGCCCAGGCAGGCGAGGTCGATACGGCGACCTTGGGGGAAGTTCAGTTGGCTCATCAAGTGCAGTAGTTTCAAGGAAATGGGTTCTCGCCACGGGCGAGAAAACGAAATACACGGCTCGCAGCCATGCCAGGTGGATTGACTATAAATTGTAGAGAAATTTTTTTCTCTAAGTGTAATCACTTAGAAATTTATTTTCTATTTTTGGAAATAGTGATTACAGTACGGATCGTGGTTTGGCGCATTTCCATGACCAGATCTCAACCAACCGAGCGGCACAAAAATAGCCGTTCCTTACTACTTCGGAGACGTATTCAATGAAAAAACTTCTACTCGCAGCTGCCGTGTCTTCCACCTTGTTGGCGCCAATGGCTGCGCACGCTGAGAAGGTTGGCTTGGCCATGGCCCAGCTGGACACCTTTCTGACGATCCTGAAAAACGGCGTGGTGGATGCCGGTAAGAAATCTGGCACAACCGTGCAAGTGGAAGATGCACAGAACGACGTGGGCAAACAGCTCAGCCAGATCCAGAACTTGATTGCCCAGAAGGTCGACGCCATCATCGTCAACCCGGTGGATACCGACGTCACCCCCAAGATCACCAAGATGGTGACCGACGCCAAGATTCCGCTGGTCTATGTAAACCGCAAGCCGGTCGACTTTGCCAAGCTGCCCGCAGGCGTGGCGTTCGTGGCCTCCGACGAAGTGGTCTCCGGTACCGTGCAAACCCAGGAAGTCTGCCGCCTGCTCAAGGGCAAGGGCGAGATCGTGGTGCTGATGGGCGAGCTGTCGAATGAAGCCGCACGCACCCGTACCAAGGACATCGAAGACGTGCTGGCCACCAAGGACTGCAGCGGCATCAAGATCCTGGACAAGCGCGAAGGCAAGTGGGACCGCACCCAGGGCCAGGACATCACCACCAACTGGTTGTCCAGCGGCGTGAAGTTTGACGCCATCATCGCCAATAACGACGAAATGGCCATCGGCGCCATCAATGCATTGAAGGCATCCAAGAAGTGGACCCCTGCTTCCATCGTGGCTGGTATCGACGCCACCCCTGACGCCCTGGCTTCCATGAAGGCCGGCGACCTGAAGGTCACCGTGTTCCAGAACGCGGCCGGCCAAGGCAGCGGCGCGCTGGACGCAGCCCTGAAGCTGTCCAAGAAACAGCCCGTCGAGCGCTTCGTCAACGTGCCATTTGAACTGGTAACGCCGGCTAACCTGGCCAAGTACTCCGGCAAAAACTAATTTGCCCTGATTGGCCATTCGCCAGACGCCTCCACCGATGGGGGCGTCTACCCATTTTTACCGTTCAATCGAGTTAGCTGTATGTCAGATACCGCCACCATGGAGCGACCGGCTGCGCCGTCCGCCGCCGCCGTTCCGCCTTTGCTGGAGATCCAGGGCATCCTGAAGATATTTCCAGGTGTGGTCGCACTTAACAATGTGCAACTCAAGCTGCGCGCAGGTACCGTGCACGCGCTGATGGGAGAAAACGGCGCCGGCAAGTCCACGCTGATGAAGATCATTGCGGGCATCTACACGCCAGAGAAGGGTGATATCCGCCTGCGTGGCCAGCCCATCGTGCTGAAGTCGCCGCTGGACGCGCTGAACCAGGGCATCGCCATGATCCACCAGGAGCTGAACCTGATGCCGTACATGACGGTGGCAGAGAACGTCTGGATCACCCGCGAACCGAAAAACTGGCTGGGCCTGGTAGACCACGCCGAGCTGAACCGCAAAACTGCCGAGCTGTTCAAAGACTTGAACATCGACATCGACCCGGCGATAGAGATCCAAGAACTGTCTGTCGCCAGCCGCCAGATGGTGGAGATTGCCAAGGCCGTGTCCTGGAACTCCGACGTGCTGATCATGGATGAGCCGACATCGGCCCTGACCGAAACCGAAGTGGCGCATTTGTTCGCCATCATTCGCCGCCTGCGGGCCCAGGGCAAGGGCATCATCTACATCACACACAAGATGAACGAGCTGTTCGAGATTGCCGACGAGTTCTCGGTGTTCCGCGACGGCCAGTACATCGCCACCCATTTGTCCTCCGAGGTGACCCGCGACGACATCATCCGCATGATGGTGGGGCGGGAAATCACCCAGATGTTCCCCAAGCTGGACGTGCCGATCGGCGACGTCGTGCTGTCGGTGAAAGACCTGTGCGTCGAAGGCATCTTCAAGAATGTGAGCTTCGACATCCGTGCCGGCGAAATCGTCGGCATGGCCGGCCTGGTCGGCTCGGGCCGCTCGAATGTGGCCGAAGCGCTGTTTGGCGTGGTGCCTGCGACCTCGGGCACGATTTCCATCAAGGGCGAACCCGTGCAAATCCGTACGCCGCAGCAGGCGCTGGCTGCGGGCATGGCGTTTTTGACCGAAGACCGCAAGGAAACCGGTTGCTTCCTGGCGCTGAACATCCAGGAAAACATGGACTCGGCGGTGCTCAACCAGCGTTACGTGAGCAAAGGCTTTGTGCAGAGCGAACAGCTCAACAAGGACTGCCTGGAAATGGCCAAGCGCCTGCGCGTGAAGACGCCCAGCATGGACGAGATCATCCAGAACCTGTCGGGTGGCAACCAGCAAAAAGTGCTGGTGGGTCGCTGGCTGCTGACCAACCCGCGCATCCTGATCCTGGACGAGCCCACCCGCGGCATCGACGTGGGCGCCAAGGCCGAAATCCACCGCCTGGTCTCCGAGCTGGCCGGCACGGGCGTGGCCATTTTGATGATTTCGTCGGAAATGCCCGAGGTGCTGGGCATGAGCGACCGCGTCGTGGTGATGCACGGCGGCCAGGTCACCGGCATCCTGGACCGCAAAGACGCCAACCAGGTCTCCGTCATGGACCTGGCTGCGAAGTAATTTAAAAGGAATGAATGTATGAGCTCCCCTACCATCTCCCAGCCCGCATCAGGCGCTGCCAAATCCAAAATGAAGTTGCCCCCGGAGTTCAGCATCCTGCTGGTGCTGCTGGGTATCTGCGTCTTTTTTGAGGCGCTGGGCTGGTACCTGAACGGCCAAAGCTTCATGTTCAACGCCGAGCGGCTGCAGGTCATCATCTTGCAGATGTCGGTCATCGGCATCATCGCGGTGGGCGTGAACATGGTCATCATCACCAGCGGCATTGACCTGTCGTCGGGCTCGGTGGTGGCCGCGTCTGCGGTGGTGGCGGCCAGCCTGGCCCAGGTGTCGGACTTTCCGCGCGCCGTGTTCCCGCATCTGACCGACCTGAACCCGATCTGGCCCATCCTGGCCGGGGTGTTGGTGGGCGTGGTGGTGGGCTTGATCAACGGCTGGCTGATTGCGGCCACCGGCATCCCGCCCTTCATTGCCACGCTGGGCATGATGGTGGCTGCACGCGGCTTTGCCAAATGGTTCACCGGCGGTATGCCCGTCAGCATGCTGACACCAGAGTTCGCCTGGATCGGCGAGGGGGCCAACCCGGTGATCATCTTCTTGGTGATCGTGGCGATTGCCCATGTGGTGCTGCGCTACACCCGCTTCGGCAAGTTCACCTACGCCATCGGTGCCAACCGCCAGGCGGCCCGCGTCTCGGGTATCAATGTGAACCGCCACCTGATCTGGATCTACACCATTGCCGGCCTGCTCAGCGGCGTGGCCGGTACCGTGACCGCAGCGCGTGCCATCTCCGGCCAGTCCGGCATGGGCGTGAGCTACGAGCTGGACGCGATTGCGGCCGTGGTGATCGGCGGCACCTCGCTGGTCGGCGGCCTGGGCCGGGTTACCGGCACCGTCATCGGCATCCTGATCCTGGGTGTGATGATGTCGGGCTTCACCTTCATTCGCATCGACGCCTACTACCAGGAAATGGTCAAGGGCGGCATCATCGTCGCGGCCGTAGTGGCCGACCAGTACCGCAACAAGAAACGCCGTACCTAAATAGATCGGCGGTTGCTGGGAGTCTGAGCGGCTCCTACGCCATTCGCCCGTTGGTTTCCTTCAGGAAGCAGCCGCTGATGCGCCACTGTTTGTTCTTTTGCCGCTCCAGCGTGTAGATGACCATCCAGCTGGTGCCTTCGGCGTCTGACATCTGTACCGGCTGTACCACCACCTTGCCATCGAGGTCTGGCTGCAAATACGCCACCGACGCGGGCCGGTACACCACGGCGTATTGGCCGCGCACCATGGCCATGAAGTACTGCGCCGAGGCGACCGATTTGCGCACACTGGGCGCCGCGTAGGAAAAGGCTTTTTCCGCATCGTCGGCGGCAAAGGCATCCAGCTGCGCATGGATGACCTCACGTACCGCCTTGGCATCCTGGCTACTGAGCGGCGTTGCCAGCGCGGACGCGCCCACCAGCAGTGCTAGCAGCATGCCGACCGTGGTGCGCCATAAGGATTGGAAGCATTGGATGGGGGTTTGCATGGCCACGGCTCCTTTCACAAATGCATGGAGAGCGCCCCACGCGGGGCTCCATGCCCATCCAGCTTACGCTTTTCAGCGGATTTGTGTCAGCGCAAGGTGTTGCCGGCACTGGCTGGCCTGTGCAGTACAGCTCAGCATTCCGTTTCTGGATTGATGGGGAAACATGGCTCTGGCGCAGGTATTACCTGCGGTAGTAGCTATTAAAAAAGGAGTATTTTTCACGCGAAACGCGTGGGAAACGCGTGGGAAATGCGATCTGGGCTGCGAGCCGTTGCGGCCCTGAAGGCGTTCTCAACCCGTGTCCCGTGCCACGCTGAATCCTATGATGTTGACGCCGTTTGCACTGCTGGCGCTGACCTGGCCACCGTGCATGCTGGCGACAGCTTTCACTATCGCCAGGCCCAGACCGTGTCCGTGGTGTTGGCCCAGGCCCTGGCGGGATGTATCGACGCGGTAGAAGCGGTCGAACAGGTGCTGCTGGTGCGTTCTGGCAATCGGCTCGCCGGGGTTGGCGACCGAGATCCAGGTGGCCTTGGCCTCGTTGCGGAGTTGTACGGTCAGTTGTGCGCCGGGTTGCGAGTGCTCGATGGCGTTCTGCAGCAGGTTGCTCATGGCGCGGCGGAACAGGGCGGTTTCGAGTTCTGCCTCGACCGCCGCGTCGCCTTCGATACGAACCTGCATGCCGCTTTCGTCCAGCACGAATTCAAAGAAATCGATGGTTTTGCGCACCTCTTCGGCGATGGGGGTGCGCACCCGGCCGGTAGCGGCTTCACCCCGGTCGGCGCGCGCCAGGAATAGCATGTCGTTGACGATGGAGCGCAGGCGCTCCAGGTCTTCCAGGTTCGATGCCAGCACCTCCTGCAGCTCGGGGGCCGAGCGCTGGCGTGATAGCGCGACCTGCGTGCCACCTATCAGGTTGCCCAGTGGCGTGCGCAGCTCGTGGGCTACATCGGCATTGAAGGCCTCCAGCTGGGCATAGGCTTCCTCCAGCCGGGCCAGTGCACCGTTGAAAGCCTGGGTCAAGGCTTTCAGCTCAATCGGCAGGGCTGCCTCTGGCAGGCGCTGTGACAAAGTCTTGGGGCGCAGGGCCTGTGCTTCGTTGGACAGCTGTTCCAGCGGCTTCAGGCCCACGCGGGCTATCCAGCGGCCGGCCAACGCCACCGCCAACACCGCCGCCAGGCTGAGCGCCAGTAGCGCGCTGACAAAGGCCTGGCGCGTGCGCCGGTAGGGCGTGGTGTCGCTGCCGATGATGAGCCGCACCCCGGGGCGTTCGTCCAGCGGCGCGATATAGATAGACCGGGTGCGCAGAGACGCTGCCTGGCCGGGTAGCGCCAGGGTTCCCCGGCCATCCGCCCCTTGGGTGATGCGCTCCATGTCGGCCAGGCCGCTGCCGTACACGAAGCGCGGGTCGTCGCTGAGCACCCAGAAGCGCACATTGCCATCTTGCGGCGCGAGCGTGTCCATCTTGGCCTGTACGCGGTTCCAGCGTTCTGCGCGGCCCACGCGCTGGATGGTGTAGGCCATGCTGTTGAGGCCGATGTTGAGCTCATCGTCCTGGTGGCGGGTCAGTTCGCGGTCCAGCACGGTGTACAGCGCGGCACCTATCAGCGCAAAGGTCAGCAGCGCTGCTGCGGCGAACATGGTGACCAGTCGCGCCGTGATGGAGCGCTTCACGGCGCAGCGCCCCGGTCGGCTTCCGCCTCGGCGCGTACCTCCATCACATAGCCCATGCCGCGTATGGTGTGCAGCAGCTTGGGCGCGGCAGCCGCAAAGGGCACATCGATCTTGTCGCGCAACCGCTTGATGGCGACTTCGACCACATTGGTGTTGCTATCGAAGTTCATGTCCCAGACCAGCTCGGCAATTGCTGTTTTGGACAAAATCTCACCCTGGCGCCGCGCCAGTACCGCCAGCAGGGCGAACTCCTTGGCGGTCAGGTCGATGCGCACGCCGCCGCGGAAGGCTTTGCGCTTGAGCAGATCGATCTGCAGATTGGCAATATTCAGCTGCATGGGCTCCTGGCTGCGGCCGCGCCGGTTCAGCGCTTGCAGCCGGGCCAGCAGTTCGATAAAGGAAAAGGGCTTGACGAGGTAGTCATCCGCGCCGTCGTGCAGTCCTTTGACGCGGTCCTCGATCCGGTCGCGGGCGGTAAGCATGATCACCGGCGTCTGCTTCACTGTGCGCAGCGAACGCAGCACCGAGAAGCCGTCCAGGCCGGGCAGCATGGCGTCGAGCACGATCACGTCGTAGTCGTGCTGCATCGCCAGGTGCTGGCCGTCGAGTCCGTTGTCGGCGACGTCCACCGCGCAGCCTTGCTCGGTCAAGCCCTTGTGCAGGTACTCGGCCGTCTTGGCTTCGTCTTCGACAATCAGGATTTTCATCTCACTCCAAAATCTAAGCCTGGGCCTGCGGCTGTGGCAATGCTTCTGCGCCAGCTTTAGCGGCCTTTTTCGCGGCCCGGGCGTCCTTGCGTGCCTGGTACCAATAGTGTGCCCGATCGAGGTAGAGGTAGACCACCGGGGTGGTGAAGAGCGTCAGCATCTGCGACAGGATCAGGCCGCCCACCATGGCGTAGCCCAGGGGTCGGCGCAGCTCTGAGCCCGAGCCATGGCCCAGCATCAGCGGCAGGCCGGAGAGCAGGGCGCACATGGTCGTCATCATGATGGGCCGAAAGCGCAGCAGGCAGGCTTGGTAGATGGCTTCTTGTGGCGCCATGCCGTGCTCGCGCTCGGCTTTCAGTGCGAAGTCGATCATCATGATGCCGTTCTTCTTCACGATGCCGATCAGCAGGATGATGCCGATCAGCGCGATCACGCTCAAGTCGTAGCCACCGGCCATCAGGATCAGCAGTGCACCCACGCCGGCTGAGGGCAGGGTGGACAGAATCGTCAGCGGATGGATGTAGCTCTCATACAGCAGGCCCAGCACGATGTACACCGCCACCAGTGCCGCGGCGATCAGGTAGGGCTGCGAGGCCAGCGAGTCCTGGAAGGCCTGCGCCGTACCCTGGAACGCGCCCGACAGCGACTGCGGCAAGCCCATGTCGGCCTGGGCTTTGTTGATGGCGTCCACCGCCTCACCCAGCGCGTGGCCCGGCGCCAGGTTGAAGGAGATGGTCACCGCCGGGAACTGGCCCTGGTGGTTGATCGCCAGGTAGGCGGTCTTGCTGGTGTCTACTTTCACAAAGGTCGACAGCGGCACCTGCTGGCCGGTCAGCGGCGAGTTCAGGTACAGCTTGCTGAACAGCGCCGGGTCCTGCTGCATCGCTGGCGTCACTTCCAGCACCACGTGGTAGCTGTTGAGCTGGGTGAAGTACTGGGCCACCTGGCGCTGGCCGATGGCGTCGTACAGCGTGGCGTCGATGGTGGCCGGCGTGATGCCGAAGCTGGCAGCGCGGTCGCGGTCAATGGTCAGCACGGCGGACGCTGCGGCGTTCTGCTGGTCAGAGGCCAGGTCGGTCAGCTCGGGTAGCTGGCGCAGGCGCTGCAGCAGCTTGGGCGCCCAGGTGTTGAGCTCGTCCAGGTTCGCATCGGTCACGGTGTACTGGTACTGCGTGCGCGAGGAGCGGCCGCCCACGCGGATGTCCTGTCCGGCCTGCAGGAACAGGTTTACGCCCTGTATCTTGGCCAATTGCGGGCGCAGCCGGGCGATGATCTGGTCGGCACTGGCCTCCCGGCCGGCTTCCTTGGATTTGAGTCCGATGTAGAAGTTGCCGGTGTTGTAGGTGGACGAGCTGCCGTTCATGCCGAAGCCGGCGACATCCGGGTCGCGCCGCACCACGTCGGCCAGCTCGACCATGCGGGCGTTCATCGACTGAAACGATGCGTCTTGCGCGGATTCCGCAAAGCCCGAGATAAAGCCGGTGTCCTGCTGCGGGAAGAAGCCCTTGGGAATGATGAAGAACAGAAAGCCGGTGGCCACCACGGTGGCGATGAAGCCGCACAGGGTGAGGAACTGGTGCTTCAGCACCAGGTGCAGGCCGCGCTTGTAGCCACTCAGCAGCGCGTCGAAGCCGCGTTCAAACAACATATACAGACGGCCATGCTTGCTGGCATGCTCGTTCTTCAAAAAGCGCGAGCACAGCATGGGGGTGAGCGTGAGTGAAACCACCACCGACACCAAGATGGTCAGCGTCACCGTCACCGCGAATTCGCGGAACAGCCGCCCGACGATGCCGCCCATCAACAGCAGTGGGATGAACACCGCGATCAGCGACACCGAGATGGAGATGATGGTGAAGCCGATTTCGCCCGCGCCCTTGTAGGCGGCTTCCATCGGCGTCATGCCTTCCTCGATGTAGCGGTAGATGTTCTCCAGCATCACGATGGCATCGTCCACCACGAAGCCCACCGCAATGGTCAGCGCCATCAGCGACAGGTTGTCCAGGCTATAGCCCAGCAGATACATCACGCCCACGGTGCCCATCAGCGCCAGCGGCACGGTCACGCTGGGGATCAGCGTGGCCGGCACATTGCGCAGGAAAACGAAGATCACCATCACCACCAGGGCAATCGTAAGCAGCAGCGTGAACTCAACATCCTTTACCGAGGCCCGGATGGTCTCGGTGCGGTCGATGATGGCGTTGACCTCTACCGTGGGGGGGATGGAAGCCTTGAGTTTGGGCAGGGCCGCGTTGATGCGGTCTACTGTCTCGATCACGTTGGCGCCGGGCTGCTTGGTAATGGCCAGCACGATGGAGCGGCCGTTTTGCACGGTGTTGCCCGCCGGTGCGGCAGCACCTGCATAGGCCCAGCCGGCGATCTTGGCGTTTTCGGGGCCGTCCACTGCCACGCCCAGGTCGCGCACGCGGATGGGGGCGCCGTTGCGGTAGGCCAGGATCACGTCGTTCCAGGGGCCGGACTTCAGAATCTGGTCATTGGTATAGACGGTAAAGCTCTGGTTCGGCCCGTCTATCGTGCCCTTGGGCTGGTTGGCCGTGGCCGATGCCAGCACCGTGCGCACATCTTCCAGGCCCAGGCCCAGCGCGGCCAGCTTGGCCGGGTCCAGCTGCACCCGTACGGCCGGCTTTTGCACGCCACCGATGTTGACCAGGCCCACGCCGGATATCTGCGAAATCTGCTGCGCCAGGATGTTGTCGGCATAGTCATTCACCTCGGTTAGCGGCAGGGTTTTGGACTGCACCGCCAGTATCAGGATGGGCGAATCCGCCGGGTTCACCTTGCGGAAGATTGGCGGGCTTGGCAGCGTGGCCGGTAACTGGCCGCTGGACGCGTTGATGGCCGCCTGCACGTCGAGTGCTGCGGCGTCGATGCTGCGGTCCAGGTCAAACTGCAGCGTGATCTGGGTCGAGCCCAGGCCGCTGGTGGAGGTCATTTGCGACAGCCCGGCGATCAGCGAGAACTGCCGCTCCAGCGGCTGCGCCACGTTGGACGCCATGGTCTCCGGGCTGGCTCCCGGTAAGCTGGCCGAGACCTGGATGGTGGGAAAGTCCACCTGCGGCAGGGGTGCCACCGGCAGCAATGGGAACACCGCCGCACCGATGAGCAGCAGGGCAATCGCCAGCAGCGTGGTGCCGATGGGGCGTTTGATGAAGGCAGCAGAAATGCTCAATTTCAGCTCCCTGCCACCGTGGTGGATGGCTTGGCCGCGGCCTTGGTCGGCTCGATGATGCCCACGCCCACCTTGAGCTTGTACTGGCCATCGACCACCACGCGCTGGCCGGCACTCAGGCCCTTGTCGACCACGGCCACGCCGTCGGCAATCTGCGCCACGTGCACGGGGGTGTTGGCCACGGTGCTGTCATCGCCTACGGTCCACACATAGGTACCGTCCTGGCTGCGCTGCACAGCGGCGGCGGGCACGGTCAGCGCATTCTGGCGTTGCCCCAGCTGCAGCCGTACGTTGACGAACTGGCCTGGCCACAGGCTGTGCGTGGGGTTGGCGAAGCTGCCCTTGAGCTGCACCGTGCCGGTGGTGGTGTCGATCTGGTTGTTCATCAGGATCAGCTTGCCGCTGCCCAGCATATTGCTGCCGCTGCGGTCATAGGCCACCACACCCAGCGGCTGCTTGCTGGCGTTCTGCGCGCGGTTGATGTCCTGCACGGCTTCTTCCGGCAGGGTGAACTGCACCGCGATCGGGTCGATCTGGTTGATGACGACCAGGCCGGTGGCGTCCGCCGCATGCACGATATTGCCCGGATCCACCAGGCGCGCACCCACACGCCCGCTAATGGGCGAGGTGATGCGGGTGAAGCTCAGCTGCACCTCGGCGTACTGCACGGCGGCGTTGTCGGTCTGCACCGCGGCTTCCAGCTGCGCGACCAGCGCCTTCTGCGTGTCCAGCTGTTGCTGGGTGGCGGCGTCTTGTGCGATCAAGGTGGCGTAGCGTGCCAGGTCGGTGCGGGCATTCGCCAGCTGGGCCTGGTCCTTGGCGCGGGTAGCCTGGGCCTGGGCCAACTGGGCTTGCAAGGTGCGCGGGTCCAGCTGCGCCAGCAACTGGCCGGCCTTCACGTCCTGGCCTTCGCTGAAGCCCACCTTGTCGAGCTGGCCGTCGATGCGTGCCTTGACCGTGACGGTGGCCATCGAGCTGACGGAGCCTATGCCGGCACGGTAGACCTGCACGTCCTGCTGCTGCACGCGGGCGGTGGTCACCTGCACCGGCGGCGTCTTCACGGCGGTATCCAGCTTGGCGGCAAACGCCGTGTGGTGCAGCGACCAGGCAGTGCCCGCGCCCAGGATCAGAACGGCAGTGGTCGCAATCCAGATCGGGCGGCGTTGGAGGAGGGGGGCGGGTGGAGTGGGAGTCGTCATGGTGTCAGGTTCCTGAACCGGTAGCGGTGGTCAAGGTGGTGGTCGATGCAGTGGTAGATGGTGTGGATGCGAGATCGGCGGTGCTCCAGCCGCCGCCGGTGGCGGCGATCAGCGCCACGCTGGCGACCAACTGGCGGCCCAGCAGCTGGGCGGCAGTGCGCTGGTTGCTCAGCGACAGGGTTTGCGCTGTCACCACGCTGAGGTAGGTGGCCGTGCCAGCGCGGTACTGGTCCAGGGCCAGGCGCTCGGACAGCTGTGCGGCCTCGACGGCTTTGGCCTGGAGTGCGGCCTCCTGCTCCAGCAGGCGCAGGGTGGCCAGGTTGTCCTCGACCTGCTGAAAGCCGCTGAGCACGGTCTGTTTGTACTGCGCCACGCTGGCGTCAAAGCTGGCAATCGCCTGGTCGCTGTGCGCGCGGCGCAGGCCGCCGTCGAACACGGTTTGCGCCAGGGCCGCACCGAGTGAGAAGACCCGGCTGGGCGTGTCGAACAGTGCGCCGATGGTGGCGCTGCTGAAGCCGCCGCTGGCGCTGAGCGTGATCTGCGGATAGAAGGCGGCCTGCGCCACGCCGATGTTGGCATTGGCCTGGCGCATGCGGCGCTCGGCACCGGCAATGTCAGGGCGGCGCTCCAGCAGTGTGGACGGCAGGCCGGGCGGCACCACCGGTATGGCCAGGTGCACGCCCTCGCGGGTGTCGATGGGCGCCAGCGTGAAGCTGGAGGGCGTCTGCCCGGTCAGCACCGCAATCGCATGTTCCAGCTGCGTGCGCTGGGCGTCCAGGTCTACCGCCTGTGCCTGCGCCTGGGCCAGCTGGCTTTGCGCCAGCGCCACGTCAGAGCGCAGCACCACGCCGGCCGCATACTGGTGCTGGGTCAGCTCCAGCGATTTGGCATAGGCCTCGGTGGTGGCGGCGTAGAGCTTGCGCTGCAGGTCGATGGCGCGGACCTGCATATAGTCCTGCGCCAGCGTCGACTGGATGCTCAGGCGCGCGCCGGCCAGGTCGGCGGCGCTGGCCTGCGTGCCGGCATCGCCGGCTTCGACGGTGCGCCGCACCGAACCCCAGACATCCGGCTCCCAGCTGGCGGCTAGCCCCAGGCTGTAGTCATCGCCCAGCTTGACGCTGCCGCTGCTATTGGTCTGCGCGCGGGTGGCGCCGGCGTTGGCGCCCAGGGTAGGGAAGAAGCTGGAACGGGCTGCGGCAGCAACGGCCCGCGCCTCGCGGTACACCGCTTCCGACTGCAGGATGTTCTGGTTGGCGCGGTTCGCCTGGGCCATCAGTGCGCTTAGCGTGCCGTCGTGGTACAGCTCCCACCAGGGCTGGTTGGCATCGATCACCTGGGGGCTCGCCGGCTTCCAGCCGCTGTCTTCCTTGTATTCCTTGTAGCTGCTGCCCAGGTCCAGCGGTGGCCGCACATAGTCGGGGCCGACCGCGCAGCCGGCGAGTAACGCGGCCACGGCGGCGGCGCTCAGCCACGGCGTGGGGCGGAAGTGACGGAAGTGGTGCGACCGGTAGGGGCGCGGATGTGCGTTGGGTAGGTTCATGGCACATCCCACTATAGGCAGCGCCTCCGACCGTACGCTGTCGGCTATATGACGGTTTTGTCAGTTTCGCGCAGCGCCTGCCTTCGCCCGAACTTATGAATGAAATAGGCCGGTAGCGCAATGGATACCTGCACAAGCAGCTACATTTTATATAGCACTAGCCCATGTTCTCCGGCGTGAACAGGTCCATGGCCAGCAGCTTCTGTTGTGGCCCGGTGTAGCTGGCGCCGGGCAGGGTGGCGGCCAGCATCTGGGCCACGGCGGTCTGGGCCAGGCGCTCTTGCGGGGTGTGGATCACCAGGTCGACCACACCGTCGATCAGCGCGGCGCGGGTGGTGGCATTCAGTTCGTTGCAGACCACCACCAGTTTGCGGCCAGCGGCTTCTTCGCGCAGCGCCCGGATCACGCCGAATCCACCACCACCGGCCAGGTGCAGGCCCACTAGGTCCAGGTGCTTGGCCAGCAGTTCCAGCGTGGCTTCATAGGCCAGCTGCGGGTCTTCCAGGTTCACCAGCGTGTCCAGCACCTTGAAGCCGGGCGCGTTCTCGCGCAGGTACGAGCGAAAGCTGATCTCCGACAGCTCGTGGCCCAGGTAGCGGTGGCTGCCAACAAACACCGCGACCTCGCCCGTGGCCTGGCGGTTCAGTCGGCTGATGGCCCAGGCCGCGGTACGGCCACGCTGGCGGTTGTCCAGGCCGATGTAGCCGGCGCGGTGCGGCGCGCTGATGTCGCTGAGCAGCGCGAAGCAGGGCTTGCCTTTCCCATATAGCGTCTCCACCGCGGCGGTGACATGCGGGTGGTCCACCGCCACCACGGCCAGCGCGTCCACCTTGCTACCCAACGCCAGCAGTTGTTCGGCAATCGCTGCGGGCTCCAGCGCGTCCATGAACGTGATGTGGGCGACGCAGGTTTCCGGCTGGTTCTGGGCCACGGCCTGTTGCAGCGCGGCGGCCAGGGTTTGGTAGAAATGGTCGTTGCGCTTTTGCAGGCAAAAGCCCAGGTGCCGCACCGGCACGCGCTCTTTCAGCCTCTCGCGCATCAGGCCCACGGCGTGGTAGCCCAGCTTTTCGGCTGCGCCTATGACTTTCAGTGCTGTGCCTTCGCGCACCGGCAGGCGGCTGTTCAGCACGCGGTCCACGGTGGCGGTGCTGACGCCGGCCGCCGCGGCCACATCGGTCAAGGTGATTTTGGTCTTCATGGGCCTGCATCATCCCATTCCTTGCCATAAATGCAAGTTTTCTACATATGTGGCTGATGTATTTTGATATGAAATGATGTTTTTTGAGGTTTTACATCACATGGCCAGGGGTATTGGTTTTAGCATCCGCCATCGCTTCCCCATAACGAGAGACAAGCCCCATGCCCACTGCCGAACCCCCCCGCTACGCAGGCCCGAACTGGGCCCGTACGCAAGACGACTACCACTTGATTTCCGGCGCCGGCGAACGCGCCCAGGCCGCCGGCCTGGTCAACGCCAGCTGGTACAAATGCCCGGTGCCGCGTCCGCGCATGAAGCAGTTGATGGTGCGCGAAGACGCGCGGGCCATCCGCGACACGGTGCTGTGGTACGCGCTGATCATTGCCGCCGGTGCGGCGCTGGTTGCCACCTGGGGCACGGCCTGGGCCTGGCTGGCCTTTTTTGTCTACGCCACGCTCTACACCGGCCCGGCTGATTCGCGCTGGCACGAGGCCGGCCACGGCACGGCCTTCAAGACCCGCTGGATGAACGAGGTGCTGTACCAGGCGGCCTGCTTTCAGGTGCTGCGGCGCCCCAGCGTGTGGAAGTGGAGCCATGCGCGGCATCACACCGATACCCTGGTGACGGGGCGCGACCCCGAGGTCGCCGTTCCGCTGCCCACCGATTTTGCTGGCATATTGCTCAACCTGTTTTCCATCAAGTCCGGCCCACGCGAACTGTGGCGCGTGCTGCGCAATGCCTGCGGCATTCTGGGCGAGGAAGAAAAGACTTTTGTACCTGAAATGGAGTGGCCCAAGATGGTCAAGGAAGCCCGTGCCTGGGTGGCCATTTACGCCGTGCTGATCGCTAGCGCCGTGTACTTCGGCAGCTGGTTGCCGCTGGTGCTATTCGGCCTGCTGCCGGTGATGGGCGGTACCTGGCTGTATACCTTTTTCGGCCTGACCCAGCATGCCGGCCTGCCCGAAAACGTGCTGGACCACCGCAAGAACTGCCGCACCGTCTATATGAACCCGGTGTTCCGCTTCCTGTACTGGAACATGAACTACCACGTGGAGCACCACATGTTCCCCATGGTGCCGTTCCATGCCTTGCCGCAGCTGCACGAAACCATCAAGGACGACTGCCCGCCGCCCTACCAGAGCACGGTAGAGGCCTACCGCGAGATCATCCCCGCGCTGTTCAAGCAGGCCAAAGACCCGCACTACTACGTGGTGCGCCCGCTGCCCGCCGCTCCCCTATCTGCACCCTGAAAAACCATAAGGAGACAAGCCCATGACTACCTGGACCGAAGTTTGCGCACTGGAAGATATCGATGACGAAGACGTCATCCGCTTTGACCACGAGGGCCACAGCTATGCCGTGTACCGCTATGAGGACAAGGTCTACGCCACCGATGGCCTGTGCACGCACGAGAAGGTGCACCTGTGTGACGGCCTGGTGATGGAGCACGTGATCGAGTGCCCCAAGCACAACGGCCGCTTCGACATCCGCGACGGCCGCGCCCTGGGTGCGCCGGTGTGTGTGAACCTGAAGACCTACCCGGCCAAGGTCGAAGGCGGCACGGTTTTCATCCAGGCCTGAGTTTGCAGGCTGTCGCCGGGCTACACGCTTTGCTGCACCTGGATGTCCATGGGCACCATCAGCTGTCGCAGCCCGGTGCTGGGCTGGCTTAGCGCCTCGGCCATCTGCGCCACCAGTTGCGTGCACAGCAGCGGCAGCGGGTGCGACAGCACGGCATGCAGATGCCCGCTCAGCAAGGCGCTGCGCGTGACGGCCGTCAGGTCATTCGCCACACCGATCAGGCGCTGCGCGCCAGCGTGGCTGCGTAGCGCCCGCAGCACGCCTTCAATGCCGCCGCCCCCCACGTAAAAGCCGCACAGGTCGGGCCGGCGCTGCAGCAAGTCCAGCGTGCGTTCTTCGCTGTAGTCGTCGCTCTCCAGCGTGGGGATGGTTTCCAGTAGCTCAAATTCCGGCGCGTGTTCACGGACGTAGGAGCGGAAGCTGATCTCGCTCAGCTCCTGGCATTGGAAGCGGTGGCTACCCACAAAAATCGCCACCGGCCCCGGGGCTTTGGCCAGTTGGGTCACCATCCAGGCTGCCGTGCGCCCCAGGCGCCGGTTGTCCAGGCCGGCGTAGCCAGCGCGTTGGGCTGCACTCAGGTCGGAGATCAGCGCAAACACCGGCACACCGCCGGCGTGCAACTGCTCAATGGCTTCGCTGACCAAGGGGTGGTCGGCCGTCACGACGGCGACGGCATCCACCTGTTTGCCCAGGGCCAGCAGGTGGGCGGCTACATCTTCGGGCGACTGCTTCTTCAGGTACTCGACCACCGCCGTGCCCTGGATTAGCGGGCAAGCCGACGTGGCCTGGGTCAGGCTTTGTGCCAGGTCTTTGTAGAAGGCGGTGGCCGGTTGCTGCAGCAGAAAGCCCAGCCGGCGCCGGGGCTTGACCTCGCGCACCCGCTCACGGATCACCTCGACCGCGTAATAGCCCAGCGCCTCTGCTGCCTGCTGGATGTGCTGTGCCGTGTCGGCGCGTACGGTGGTGCGGCCATTCAAAACCCTGTCCACGGTGGACAGGCTGTGGCCAGAGGCCTTGGCCACGTCTTGCATGGTCGGGCGGGTGGATTTTTGTCTTGACATATATATGTCAAAACTGCTTTTGTGGTGACGTGTTTTGAAACATTGTGATTTCATCATATGTCAAAAAACAGGGCCGCGCACTACCATCGCTGCACCTGTGGACGGACCTTGGATCCGCCCCATTTCCACAAGATCAGGAGACAACCATGTCCAGCCCACATCCCCACGCCCGCTACGTCTTGCGCGGCGAAGCCACTGCCCAGAGCGATCTGCAGAACCAGCAATTCGACACCCAGGTCAGCGACTTGTGGTTCACCCCCAAGGTGGACCGCAAGCTGTTCAAGTCGCTAATGAAACGCAGCGACGGCCCCGCGCTGTGGAACTACGGCCTGTGGCTGGGCCTGATGTTGGTCAGTGGCATCGGCGGCTACCTCACCTGGGGTACTGTGTGGGCCATACCGTTTTTTGCGGTGTACGGCACGCTCTACGCCACCAGCGACCACCGCGCGCATGAGCTGTCGCACGGCACGCCGTTCAAGACCCGCTGGATCAACGAAATCTTCTACCACCTGGCCGGCTTCATGACCCTGCATGAGGGGCACTACTGGCGCTGGAGCCATACCCGCCACCACACCCATACCGTGGTGGTCGGCAAGGACCCGGAGATCGCCGTGCCGCGCCCCGCGAACCGCCTGCACATCCTGCTGGACTTCTTCTTTCTGCGCTCCGGCCTGGTCCAGATCCGCAACATCTGCTGCCACGCGGTAGGCCACATCACTGAAGCCGGCTCGCACTTCATTCCGGATGCGGAGCGCCGCAAGGTCATCAACTCTTCGCGCGTCTTCGTGCTGATCTTTGCGCTGGTGATTGCCGCCTGTGTCTGGACGCAGAGCATTCTGCCGGCCATGTTCATTGTGCTGCCGCGCTTCTACGGTGGCGTGCTGCCCCAGATTTTTAACGTGACCCAGCATGCCGGTCTGGCCGAAGACGTGCACGACCACCGCCTGAATACCCGCAGCTTCGCCACCAACCCGGTGTTCCAGTGGCTGTACGCGAATATGAACTTCCACGTAGAGCACCACATGTTCCCCATGGTGCCCTACCACCGCCTGCCAGAGCTGCATGAGGCCGTGAAAGACCAGTTCCCCACGCCATGCCCTAGCGTGTGGGCCGCCTGGGCCGAGTTCTGGCCCGTGCTGTCGCGCCAGTCGCAAGACCCCAGCCACCATTTGGTGCGGCCCCTACCGGTTGCCAGCAACTAAAACCCAAGCCTATTCCCAACATCAGGAGACAAAAGCATGAGCACCTGGACCGAAGTTTGCGCACTCGACGACATCGACGACGAAGACGTCATCCGCTTTGACCACAAGGGCCACAGCTACGCCGTGTACCGCGTTGACGCCAAGGTCTACGCCACCGACGGCCTGTGCACGCACGAGAAGGTGCACCTGTGTGATGGCCTGGTGATGGAGCACGTGATCGAGTGCCCCAAGCACAACGGCCGCTTCGACATCCGCGACGGCCGCGCCCTGGGCGCGCCGGTGTGCGTGAACCTGAAGACCTACCCAGCCAAGATCGAAGGCGGCACCATCTTTCTGCAGGTCTGAGCCACGTCCTGCGTTGCCGCCTTAGTTGGGCCGCGCCATTACCGGGGACCTTCTTTCAATTGGATGGTGTGGCTGGGTTGCTATGTAAAACATAGCTTGGGGCGCAGGTACTATATGCGCCGGCGGCTTGTTTTGCATAAATTCTGCAGGGGTGAATGAAGGCGGTGCATCGTGGCGGCGGGCCCCAGGTATGGGTCACTTTCCGTCTGGCGTGCCGAGCAAGGCCTGTTCCGTTCCTGTCGCAATCTGGTCCGCGAAGGCGCCATTCCCAACGGCACGCGCGAGTGTGACGGCACCTGCCAGCGACGAGAGGGCGGCGCAAGCGGCGCCAATGTCCCGCGGTACACCGGGTGAGGCCGGACCATCGACTATCGCCTGGGCAACATCGCGCAAAGCCCCCTCAAACGTTGTACGCGAGGCTTCGTCCGATCGTGACACTTCCGCTGGCATCGTTTGCAGCGTGCAACTCTCTGACAAGTCACAGGTGCGCTTGGCGCTGAGGTAGAAGCGCACAAACTCCGGCCACCAAGCGTGGCCGTGTTTTTCTTGGAAGTACAGCACGCCACCGCGCAATTCGGCCATGCCCTGGGCGACCGATTCTCGGAATGCGTGGGCCTTGGAGTCGAAATGGACGTAGAAGGCGCCCGATGTCAGGCCCGCTTCCTTCGCCAGGCCGTCCACCCCGATACCGCCGAATCCAGCCTTGCGAAACCCACGACCTGCGCCCTCCAGGATGCGTTGCCGCGTCTGCAGCTTTTGTTCGGACCTTGACACGAGGGGCTCCTTCGCCATGTGAAGTTATGAACAGGTTCTAAGGATTGTAGTTGTTCAAAACACGATCGTTATGTATTATTGGATAACGATCGTTACTTGAAATGCTCTGCAGATCGCAGCGCATGGGTCGACGCCGTTTTTTCTACTTGGAGTACCTATGCCACTTACGCTCACCCTTACCGAGGGCGTTCTCCCCAAAGGCCAGGAAAAAGTCGCCTTCAGCCGCCTGTCCGATGCCATGCTCAAGTGGCACGGCCTGGCTGGAAACAAGGCGATGACGCCCAACATCGTTGGCTCGATCCATGTCTTGCCGAAAGAGCACACGTATTCGGGATCCAAGGAGGCCTCTGTGGCCTTCGTTGAATGGAAGGTGCCATCCTTTGTGTTCGCCAGCCGAGAGGTGCAAGTCGGCTACATCGAAGAGGCCACAAACATCATCCATGAGCTGTCTGGCACGCACCACCCGAAGGAGCGCATCTGGGTCAACGTAGTGCATGCGGTGGACGGGGCCTGGGGTATTGCGGGAATGGCCCTCAGCAATGCACAGCTTGGCCAAGGGGCGGCAGCATAAGCCCACTCATCTCAAGGTACGCGATCATGCAACTCTCGAACTATCTGTTTTTCACCACCAGCTGTGACCAGGCTTTGGCGTTCTATACGCAGTGCGGTCTTGGCCGTGTTGTCGAGGTGCTGCGCTACGGAGTCGATGGCATGCCTGTGAAGAACGAGGCCATGCGCGGCAAGGTCATGCACGCCAAGTTCGAAGGGCCCGGTCTGCTCTTCTACGCCTCGGACAACGATGACGCCGAGCCGATGCGGGGCTCCGCGCACTTGCTGGCGATGGACGACCGGGATTCGACAAACCGGCTATTCCAGGCCCTGGGTGCGGGCGGGACCATCACAACCCCCTTAGGCATCCAGGCCTGGGGCGACTACTACGGAAAATTGACCGATCGTTTCGGTGTCCAGTGGATGCTGAACTGCGCTGAGTGAGATTGCTGGCAGCGCGCCTGTGGAGCAGGGTTTTCTTCGCAACAAGCCAAAGGCAAAGGCCGGCAGCAGGCACCAAGCGGCTATCCAGCACCTTGCAGAAGATCGATGGCCAATTACTCCTCTGGCTGGTGAGCTTTATGGTGCTATGGTAAAAATAGCTGCCAGCGCTGGTAGTACCGGCGCTGGCGGCCTATTTAGTTTGAAGTTTCGCCCATTCCTCGCGCAGCCAGTTGGCGCAGGCGATGTTGTTGTCCCAGATCGAATAGCGTCCACCACCGCCGTAGTCGGGGAAGGGGATGAACTCGCAGCTGATGCGTTGCGGCGCGCGGTCTGGGTAGGCGTGCATCCAGGCCAGCAGCTCGCGCACGGCTTGCTTCCACGGCTCCAGTTCTTCGGCGCGCCAGGCGCTGTGGAAAGTACCGGGCGGCGGCTGGATGAACGGGTACTGCACGGCGCGGCCAGGCAGGCCGGGCGCGCGCTCCATGGCTTTGTTATGCGGCACGCAGGTGGCGACGCTGCGGGTGTGGGCATGCACCACCCAGCCGGATTCCAGCCACAGCTTGTACAGGGCCAGCACCTCTTTGTGGCCACCGTCGGCTGCGTTGCTCAGGCCGCTGAGGGCCAGCTCCTGCGGATTGTTGATCTTGAAGATCTGGTGCGAATGGTCCAGCGTGATGCGCAGCGGCACGTGGCGGCGTGCCAGCAGTTCGGCCACACGTTCCACGCGGTGGAACTGTTCGTTCCACATGTCGATGTGCACTTCCAGGCTGGGCAGGCAATGGGCCGGCGCGCCATATTCCATGGCGTCCAGGAAGAAGTCGGCGACCTGCTGGTCGCTTAAAGCGCTGCCGTCGGCATGGCGGGCAAACAGCTGCATATTGCACAGCTGGGCGCCCAGCTTGCCGCCGGTGGCCAGACACCAGCGCATGCGTTCCTCGTCGCGCCCGGCGCAGAAGATGCCGCCGAACACGCCAATCGGCACACCGTATTCGGCCACCAGATCGAAGTAGGGTGCGAAGTCTTCGGCGGGGTTGTGGTTCTTCTCGATGTAATCAAAAGCGCCGCTGTCGCGTATCCAGGCAAAGCGTGTCGCGGCGTCGGGCGTGGGCAGGCCGTCGTGGACCAGCACACCATCGATATTGATGCCGACGGGCAAGAGGGTATTGGTGGACATTATTTGAGCAAGGCTTTTAATTTGGTGGCGGGGTCGGCAAGTGCTTCGGCGGAGGCGCTGACGCCTTTCTCCACCAGCGTGCGGGCCAGCTTCAGTTCCTTGGCGACGCGGCTGGTTTCGCCCCAGCCGCAGGCACCGACGATGCGCTGCGTGGCGTCCAGGTAAAAGATCACCAGGCCATCGTCTTCCAGCGCACGCGTAGCCGACGTGACGGCCAGGGCCGGCTCGCCCACCACCTGCAACTGGTAGTGGTATTGGTCGGACCAGAACCAGGGCAGGCTGGTGTAGCTGGTATTGCCGCCCAGCATGTTCTGCGCGGCAATGCCGGCCTGGGTTTCGGCGTTGTGCCAGGTCTCCTGGCGTATCAACTGGCTGGACAGCGCGCTGGGGAATTCGGCCACGTCGCCGGCTGCGAAGATGCCGGGCACGCTGGTGCGCAACTGTGCATCCACCTGGATGCCGCGCCCCACCGCCAGGCCGGCCGCCTTGGCCAGACCCAGGTGCGGCTCGATGCCGATGCCGGCCAATACCGTGTCGGCATCCAGCTGCGTGCCGTCGGCCAGCAGCATGCGTACGCCATCGGCCGTGCGTTCAATACTTTGCGGGCTGGCACCCAGCAGCACACGCACGCCCTGGGTGCGGTGCAGGGCCAGGGCGCGTTCGGCCACGGGCTCGGGCACGGCGCGGCCCATCAGGCGCGGCGCGCCTTCGACCACGGTGACTTCGCAGCCCAGCTTGCGTGCCGAGGCCGCCACTTCAAGTCCGATGAAGCCACCGCCCACCACCAGCAGGCGCTTGCCCGGCTGCAAGCGTTGCGCCAGTGCGGCGGCATCGCCCAGATTGCGCAGGGTCAGCACCTCGGGCAGGTCGCCGCCGGGGATGGTCAGTGTGCGCACCTTGCCGCCGTGGGCCAGCAGCAGCGACTGGTAGCCCAGCACTTCGCCGTTGCTCAGCGTCACGCAATGGTCTGCGGGGTGAATGGCCGTTACCTGCGCGACATGGCGGGTAACGTCGAGTCCGGCCCAATCCTCGGCCGAATGCAGAGCGCAGGCGGCTGCGTCTTTCTCGCCCGTCAGCAGGTCTTTGGACAGTGGAGGGCGTTCATAGGGTGCGTGCGGTTCATCGCCCACCAGATGGATGGTGCCGGCCCAGCCAGCGCTGCGCAGCGCCTGGGCGGTGCGGCCACCGCAATGGCCTGCGCCGACGATGACCATGGACGTAGGATCAAGGGTTTGCATGGAGAGCTGTCTCGTTATATTCAGAACGTGTCTGCGATTTATTTGGGGCCGCGCAACTGCCTTTTCGGGAGGGGCTGGTAGGCGCGACTCGCCGCCAATAGCCCGGCTATTGGCAAGAGTCGCAACGCCCCAGACTGCCCGAAAAGGCAGCTGCCCTGCGGGTTGGGGAGAAATCGGGCGATTTGTCCGCCATCACCCTTGCATGGGCAGGGAGCCCATGCTGCAGGCGCTGACAGCCAACTCATCCCGATTGCTCCCCAACGCGGCCCCAAATAAATCGCAGACACGTTCTCAGGCTGAATTATAGGAAGTATGCGTGTGAAAAAGGTAAAAATTTTCTATTTCTAATTTTTTATGAAAATTAATTCTTTGGGTAAGATGGACTCTTTCACAAGCGCACACCACCATGGCCGTTGACACCGTTCCCAAGCTCAGCGTTGACCAGCTGATCAAGCGCATCACCGGCGAGTACGACGCCCTGAGCAAGCAGCTCAAGGTGATCGCGCGCCACGTCGAACAGAACCGCCACCACATCGGGCTGGACGGCATCCAGCAGGTGGCGCAGCAGTGCAGCGTGCAGCCCTCGGCGGTGGTGCGCTTTGCCAAGCACTTTGGCTTCTCGGGCTTTTCGGAAATGCAGGCCATCTTCCGTGAAGGCTTGTCGCGTCAGTTGGCGCCAGCACGCAACTACAAGACGCGCATCCGCGACGCCATCGAATCGGGCGCGGGCAGCCTGTCCAGCATCGAGATTGCCAATGAATTTTTAGCCGGCAGCATCGCCGGCATGCAGGAGCTGCAGGCCAGCCTGCACGGCCCCACTTTCAAAAAGGCGGTGGACCTGCTGGTGGAGAGCGACTGCATCTGGATCGCCGCGTCGCGCCGCTCGTTTCCGGTGGCGGTGTATCTCGACTATGCGTTGCAACACACCGACAAGCGGGTAGGCCTGGTGTCGGGCCTGGGCAGCATGCACCTGGGCCAGATGCGCTCGGTGCGCAAGGGCGATGTGATGCTGGCGATCTCGTTTTCTCCCTATGCCGAAGAAACCATAGGCGTGGCCAAAATGGCGGTGGAGCGCGGTGCGCGCCTGATCGCCATTACCGACAGTCGCATGAGTCCGCTGGCCAAACTGGCGCAGGCCTCGCTGGTGGTGCAGGACAACTCCACCTTCGGCTTCCGCTCGCTCAACAGCACCATGGGCCTGGCGCAAAGCCTGTTCATTGCCCTGGCCTACACGCTGGAGCTTCCCTACCAGGCAACCACACCCAACGGCCAGGTGGCTTAAAGAAAAACCGCCTCTAGCGCAGGTACTACCTGCGCGGGCAGCTATTTATTTGGTAGCAAACCGCTGCTGGGCAGGTAGGGCTGGCTGGGCAGGTTCTCGGCGCAGAACAGGCGGAACTCGTTGGGGCCAACGGGCGGTTTCTGGTCCAGCCATTTGTTTTCAAACAGCAGGTGTTGCATGCCCGACATCACCTGGCCGTCGGGGTCCTGGTCGATCACCAGGTCCATCACGCCGAGCTTAAGCCAGCGGCGGTGCTCGTCCGACAGCTCATGCCCAATCCACACCACCTGGCCCGCGCAGCCGTGGCGCTGCAGCGCCTGGTAGATGCCGGCCGAGCCGGCGCCGCTATGGTAAATGCCGGCCAGATCGTCTTGCTTCAATGCCGAGTCCACCGCCTGGAACACCTGGTCGGTGTCATCAAAACAGGGGGTGACGGGCAGGCAGCTGAGGGCGGGGAATTTCTCTTGCAGCGCATCCAGAAAGCCGGCCGTGCGGTCGCGGTGGGCGCGGAAGTGCAGGTCGTTGGTCAGCACCAGCAGGCGCCCGCAGGTGCCTTCTTTTGTGGCGGCGAGCCGGCCCATGAAGTGCCCGGCGGTGCGGCCGGCGTGCAGATTGTCTATGCCCGCATAGTGCAGGCGCAGGGCGTTGTGGCTGCCGCTGGGGTCGCTGATGTCGCTCATCAGGGTGACCACCGGCACACCCTTTTGGCTCACCTGCTGCACCGCGGCGCGCAGCACCGGCGTGTCGTGCACGGCCAGCAGCAGGCCGTGGCGCGGGTGAGGCGGGCGGCGGATGAAGTCTGCCGTGCGCTCGTCGTCACCGGGCGCGAAGCTGTGGCGGTGCACCACGATGCGCCGGTCCAGCAGTTGCACGAAGCGGGTCAGCGCCAGCTCCATGCGCTGGAAGAACGGCGTCTGGCTGCGCGCCAGCACCACGTCGATGCGGGTCAGGCCGCGGTGCACCTCGGGCATCAGCCGCGGCACGGCCAGTTGCTGGGCCGCGCGCACCACCTTTTCGCGCGTGGCCAACGACACGCTGCCTCGGTCGTTCAGCACCCGGTTGACGGTGGCGATGCTGACCTGGGCCTGCGCCGCGATGTCGATGAAGCGGGCGCTGGATTTCTTGCGCGGAGTTACGGTGTCGGCCATGCCCCCACTGTAGATGATCAAGCTGCTACGGCGGCCTTTTGCTTTTCGGCGGCCACGGCCTGGGTCAGGTAGGCCATGCTGCTGGCCAATTGCTGCTCGATGTCTTTGGCGGCGGCGATTTCTTCGGCAAAGGGTTCGAACGACACATAGCCCTGGTAGCCGGCATCTAGCAGGGTGTTGAGCTGGGTGGCATTGCCCAGGCGGTCGGCGGCACCGACCAGTACACGGTGGCTGTCGCGCATTTGCGCAGGCGTGAGGGCAGTGTCTTCCACGCCGGAGATATGCACCAAACCTGTCAGCTCGGGGAAGAACAGGCCTTCGCCGGCCAGGTGGTGGTGGAAGGTGTCGTGCACCAGCTTGAAGGTGTCCTCTCCACCGATTTCGCGGATGGCGCGCACGGCCTGCGATTTGCGGCGCACCGCGCATTCTTCAAAGCCCAGCGGCTCGACCAGGCCGATCAGGCCAGCGGCGTCGAGCAGGGGTTTGAGCTGCTTCAGGGCGTGGACCAGGTCCAGGTGGCGCTGGTCTGCCGAGCGCTTGTCGCGCAGGTCGTTGGTGGGGCAGAGCACCAGGGCTTCGGCGCCGCAGGCCACGGCGTAGGTAATCATGTCCGTGGCTTCGTGCAGGCGCTTGGCGTCGAACTGTTCGAAGCGCTGCAGCGCGTTGATGGAGCGGATCACCAGGCCCTGCGCCTGGGCGGCGGCGCCTATGTCTTTGGCGGCTGCGCCGTCGACCATTTCGGCGTCGGGCAGGTCATTGCGGATCTCGATGGCGCCCACGCCCAGGCGCTTGGCCAAGGCGGCGAAAGCGGTGAAGGGAATGCGTGGAGCGCTGATGCGGTTGATCGAGAAGGGGATGGTCTTGGACATGGGGCAGGTCTCCGTATGGGGTTGGTTGGTGTCGCGAATCAAGCCGCCACTCTAGAGAAACTGGGTCGCCCTGGCATCCGGTTTTTTGATCATTTTTGATCATTTACTAGGGTTTACCTTGAAACAAAATTCGACTTTTAAATTTTTTAGAAAAATATTTTCGAAAGTGAAAATTCCCCGTATAGTTCGGCCTGTCGTCACCCGGTTTGCGGGTTTTCTCGTCGATTTGCCGCCCCTTATCTCGACTATTTATCTGGACTATTTATGAAGAACGTTGCTGTTTTCGGTGCCGGCCGCATTGGCCGTATCCACTCCTCCAACCTGGCTGCGTTGCCCGGCGTCAAGCTGAAGTACGTGTGCGATCCCGTGCCTGCGGCCGCCAGTGATCTGGCGCAGAAGTACGGCGCCGAGGTGTCGTCCATCGAAGCCGTGTTGGCCGACAAGAGCGTGGATGCCATCGCCATCTGTTCGTCCACCGATACGCACAGCGACCTGATCATGCGCGGCGCCGCCGCAGGCAAGCACATCTTCTGCGAAAAACCTGTGGACCTGTCCGTGCCCCGCGCCCAGGCCTGCGCCGATGCGGTCAAGGCCGCTGGTGTGGCCTGCATGATCGGCTTCCAACGCCGCTTTGACCCTACCTTTAACGATGCCAGCCGCCGTCTGCTGGCCGGCGAAATCGGCAAGCCCGAGATGCTGATCATCACCAGCCGCGATCCAGGTGCGCCTCCGGCCGAATACATCAAGGCTTCTGGCGGCATCTTCCGCGACATGCTGATCCATGACCTGGACGTGTTCCGCTGGATTCTGTGCGCCGACGGCGACGAAGCCGTGTGGCTGAGCGCTACCGGTTCGGTGCTGACCGACCCCGCCATTGCCGCCACCGGCGACGTGGACAGCACCGCTGTCAGCATCCGCACCAAGTCCGGCCGCCTGTGCCAGATCAACACCAGCCGCCGCGCCGCCTATGGCTACGACCAGCGCTTTGAAGTGCTGGGCTCCACCGGCCTGCTGCAATGCGGCAACCACACGCCCACAGAGGTGGTGCAGTGGGATGCAAACGGCATCCGCGCTGACAAGCCCGAGGCCTTCTTCCTGCAGCGCTATGCCGCCGCCTACCGCCTGGAAATTGCACACTTCTTCGAGTGTCTGCAGTCCGGCGCGGCCTTCAAGACCACGGTGGCCGATGGCGTCGCAGCACAAAAGCTGGCCGACGCTGCCACCGAAAGCTACAAGTCCGGCCTGCCCGTTACGTTCTAAGCCATGGCTACCAAACCTAATTTGCGGATCGGTATTGCCGGTCTGGGCCGTCTCGGCCAACGCCATGCCGAAGCCCTGGCTTTCAGCACCCGTCATTGCACCCTGGTGGCTGCCTGCAGCCCGGTGGCCAGCGAGCGCGCCTATGCGGGCGAGCAGCTGGGCATCGCGCGTCTGTATGAAGATTTCGACGCCATGCTGGCCGACTCCGAGATCGATGCGGTGGTGCTGGTGACACCCACTTCATTGCACGCAAACCAGACCATTGCGGCACTGGAGGCGGGCAAGCATGTGTTCGTGGAAAAGCCGCTGGCGTTGAACGTGGAAGACTGCGAACGCGTGCTGGCCGTGGCCGAGCGCCGCCCCGACCAGGTGGCCATGGTGGGCTTTGTGCGCCGCTTTGACCCCAGCTATGTCAGCGCCCAGGCGGCGGTGGCATCGGGCGAGATTGGCCAGCCTTTCCTGGTGCGTTCGCAAACCTGCGACCAGAATGACCCCGAAGGCTTCTTCGTGCGCTTTGCCCCCACCTCCGGCGGCATCTTCATGGACTGCAGCGTGCACGACATCGATCTGGCGCGCTGGATGCTGGGCCGCCCCAAGGCGCTGCGCGCATTCGCTACCGGCACGAATGCGCTGCACCCGGCGCTGGCCGAATTTGGCGATGTGGACAACGGCCTGGCGGTGGTCGAGTTCGAAGGCGGCGCCCGTGCCGTGCTGTACGCATCGCGCACCATGGCCCATGGACACGAGACCAGCACCGAAGTGATCGGCACGGCCGGCAAGCTGACCGTGGGCGAGCACGCCGCGCGCGACCGCGTGGTGCGTAGCGACGGCCATGGCGTGCGCCATGCGGTGGTGAAGGATTTCTACGAGCGTTTCGAAGCCGCGTTCGCGGCCGAAATGGCAGCCTTCGTCGCGGCTTGCCGTGGTGAAAAGCCTTTGACGCTGACCTTGGCCGACGCGCTGGAAGCGACCCGTATTGGCCTGGCCATTACCCGCTCGCTGCGTAGCGGGCAAGCCGAATCGGTGTAGCGCCTGCTACCCGTCTTACCGCACCGGCCTGTCTGCGGTGCGGGAAGCCAGCCCTGAGGGGCTAACGACAAACGTCCTGCCCAGGCGGGTCGATAAAAAAAGAGGCGGAGACAATGTTCAAATTCAAGCTTCCCAAAAAGACAGTCGCGCGCCAGTTGGCGCTTTTGTCGTTTGCCGGACTGGTGCTGGTCTTGCTTGGGGCCAGTGTGGCGATAGGCGTGCTGGAGCACCGCAGCACGCATGCGCTGATGGTCTCATCGGTGGCCGAGCGGGTACAGGGCATCGTGGCCTCTACCGACGCGTCCGACCAGGTCAACCGGGGCTTGGTGGTGAATGCGTTCGGCGCCTTGCGGCGCAACTTCGACCGGACTGTGGTGCTCGACCCCGCGTCCGGCGAACTCATGAGTGGCGGCAATGCCATCAACGACGACTTCCAGGTGGTGGACAAGTACGCGCGCGACACCGGTGGCGTGGTGTCGGTGTATGCCAAGCAGGGTGATGACTTTGTCTCCATCACCTCGTCGCTGCGCAAGGGGGATGGCGCACGTGATATCGGCACGGTGCTGAACAAGCAGTCGCCAGCCTACAAGCTGGTCATGGCGGGCGAGGGCTATTCCGGCGTCGCCAACCTGTACGGCAAGCCGTATATGACGCATTACGAGGCCATGAAAGATGCTTCGGGTGCGATCGTGGGAGTGCTGTTTTCAGGGACCGACGTGTCCTTTCAGCAGTTCGTGATGGGCAAGCAGATTGCCGACACGCATTTTTTTGAAACCGGCGGTGTGTACTACATCGACGCCAGCGGCGCGGTATCGGACGCCCGATTCCTGGTGCACCCCGAGGCCAAGGGCAAGAAGGTGCTGGATGCCTACCCGAACGCCGGCAAGTTCCTGGACGCTCTGGCCGCCGCGCCAGACGGCTATGTGCGCAATGCCTTTCCGTTCCTGGGCGAGCCCGACGAGGACCGCTGGGCCGTGATGCGCAAGACCAAGGAGGGCAATGGTTGGATCGTCGCCGAAGTGTCGGAGCGCGAGTCGATGGCGCCGTACTGGGCGAATATGCGCATGGTCTGGGGCATGCTGGGCGTGACCGCGTTGCTGCTGGCCGCCGGGCTGTTCTTGCTGGTGCGCCGCATGGTCAGCCAACCGTTGGGAGAACTGACTACCGCCATCAACCAGGTGACGCAGGGTGATCTGACCCAGGCCCTGCTTTCCCAGCGCAACGATGAAATCGGCGACCTGGTAAACCAGGTGGACGCTATGCGGCAACGCTATAGCCAGACCTTGCTGAAAGTGCGCGGCTCGGTGGACAGCATAGGTACGGCCAGCTCCGAGATTGCCAGCGGCAGCCAGGATTTGAGTGTGCGCACTGAGCGCGCCGCCACCAATCTACAGACTGCAGCCACGAACATGGAGCAGCTGACCAGCGCGGTGAAAAGCTCGGCCGATGCCGCGCGCCAGGCCAATCTGCTGGCGGCAACCGCTGCCGAGGTGGCGGCCCGAGGCGGTGCGGCGGTGGGTGATGTGGTGTCCACCATGGACGAGATCAACCGCAGCTCGAAGAAGATATCCGACATCATCGGCGTGATCGACGGCATTGCGTTCCAGACGAATATTCTGGCCTTGAATGCTGCCGTGGAGGCTGCCCGGGCCGGAGAGCAAGGACGGGGCTTTGCGGTGGTCGCCAGCGAGGTGCGTAGCCTGGCCGGGCGCAGTGCCGATGCGGCGAAGGAAATCAAGCTGCTGATTGGAGCCTCGGTGCAGACCGTGGTAAACGGCTCCCGGTTGGTGCGCAATGCCGGTGACACCATGAATGAGATTGTGGGTTCGGTGCAGCGCGTCAGCGCCATCATCGGCGAGATTACCGCCGCTGCGGGCGAGCAATCAGACGGTATTGCCCAGGTGAACCACTCGGTGGGCGAGCTGGACCAGATGACGCAGCAAAACGCGGCCCTGGTCGAACAATCCGCGGCGGCGGCCGAGAGCCTGCGCGATCAGGCCCAGCTGCTGGCCCAGGCGGTGGAGGTGTTCAAGCTCGCGCCCGGACACCTCGCCTTGCCTTAAAACGGCGCGTCTTCGCTCTTGCTGTCTTCGGCCGCGTCTTCCATGGGCGCGGCTTCAGCGGTTTCGCTTGCTGCAGCCTGGCGCAGCGTGGCTTTTTCGCCAGCGCTGGCGAACTTGCTGTACTTGCCCAGGATGGACACCAGCTGGCCGTACACGCGCGGGTTGCCGGCCATACATTCCTTCTGGTCCAGGAAGTCGGCTTCGCCGGTGAAGTTGCCCACCAGGCCACCGGCTTCGGTGATCAGCAGCGAGCCGGCCGCCATGTCCCATGGGTTCAGGCCGGTTTCAAAGAAGCCATCGGTAAAGCCGGCGGCCACATAGGCCATGTCGAGTGCGGCCGCGCCCGGGCGGCGCATGCCGGCCAGCTTGGGCATCAGGTCGGACATCATGCCCAGGTAGTTCTTGAAGTTGTCGCCCGGGCGGAACGGGAAGCCGGTGGAGATCAGGCATTCGTTCAAGCGCACGCGCTTGGACACGCGGATGCGGCGCTCGTTCATGTACGCGCCGCGGCCCTTGGTGGCGGTGAACAGGTCGTTGCGGGTGGGGTCGTACACCACGGCTTGTTCGATCTTGCCCTGCACGGCCAGCGCGATGCTGACGCAGTAGAACGGAAAGCCGTGGATGAAATTGGTGGTGCCGTCGAGTGGATCGATGATCCACACGTACTCAGAATCTTTGGCGCCGTGTTCCGAACCCGATTCCTCTGCCAGGATGCCGTGGCCAGGATAGGCCGCCAGCAGCGTCTCGATGATCACGGCCTCGGCGGCTTGATCGACTTCGGTGACAAAGTCATTGATCTGCTTCTGCGAGATACGCACCGCTTCGACATCGAGTGCCGCGCGGTTGATGAGGTTGCCTGCGGCACGGGCGGCCTTGACGGCCACGTTAAGCATCGGGTGTAGGTTGGGGAGCGCCATAAATTGTAGGTAAGAGCAAAAGAAGAGCGGCCAGGCGATGCGGGCAGCGACAATCGGGGGATTTTACCTCTTCATAAGTTTTTGCCGATTCCGCCATGCAAAGCCGTTTTATTCTGATCCAACCCAGCCATGCTGGCAATGTGGGTGCTACCGCCCGTGCGATGAAAGTCATGGGCTTTGACGACCTGGTGCTGGTCGATCCGCGCTGGCCGAATGTGCTGCGCCGCCAAGAGACCATTCAGCGCGCCAGCGGCGCGCTGGACGTGCTGGACAAGGCCCGCATCGTCGCCACCCTGGACGAGGCGCTGGACGGCATGGACCACCTGTGCGCCACCGCCATGACGCCGCGCGACTTCGGCCCGCCCACCCGCGCACCGCGCCAGCATTTTGAAATGCTATTGAAACAGGAGCTGCCTGCGCAGGTAGAATATGCGCTAGAGGCCGATTTGCCTTCAAGCCTGCCGGAAGGGGTGGCCTTCCTGTTTGGTTGTGAACGCTTCGGCATGGCAAACGAAGACGTGTACCGCAGCCATGTCGCTTTGAGCATTCCCACCAACCCGAAATTCGGCTCGCTGAACCTGGCCGCCGCCGTGCAGCTGATCGCCTACGAATGGCGCATGGCCCTGGGCGGTTTTGCGGTGGAAAGCAGCACGCCGCCGCCGGTGCGGGCCGATGCGCGCCAGGTGGCCGGCATGCTGGCGCACTGGGAGCAAGCGCTGACCGAGCTGGGTTTTCTGGACCCGGCCGCGCCCAAGAAGCTGATGCCGCGGCTGAACCAGTTGTTCAACCGTGCCCAGCCGCTGCAGGAAGAAATCCACATCCTGCGCGGCATTGCCAAAGCCATCTCGCAGATGGCGGATAAAGCGCAATCCCCAGCAAACGACTAGACTATTCCGATGTTTTCCCGCATCCGCTCCGACATCCGCTGCATTCTCGACCGTGACCCCGCTGCCCGCAGCACCTGGGAGGTGATCACGTGTTACCCCGGCTTGCACGCAGTGGTGCTGCACCGCCCGGCCCACTGGTGCTGGAACCATGGCTTCAAGTGGTTGGGCCGCTTCATTTCGCATTGCACGCGTTGGCTGACAGGCATCGAGATCCACCCCGGCGCCAAGCTGGGTGAACGGGTGTTTTTCGACCACGCCATGGGTGTGGTGGTCGGCGAGACCGCGGAAATTGGCGACGGCTGCACCATCTACCAGGGCGTGACCCTGGGCGGCACCTCGCTGTACAAGGGTGCCAAGCGCCATCCGACCCTGGGCCGCGACGTGGTGGTCAGCGCGGGCGCCAAGGTGCTGGGCGGCTTCACCGTGGGCGACGGCGCCAAGATCGGCTCCAACGCCGTGGTCATCAAACCGGTGCCGGCCGGTGCCACGGCCGTGGGTATCCCGGCCCGCATCATCCTGCCCAAGGGCGGCCAGGCCGGTGATGCCGCGATGTCGAACCCGCGCTTCTCGGCCTACGGCGTCACGCCCGACGACGACCCGCTGAGCCAGGCCATGCGCGGCCTGATCGACAGCGCCTCGTCGCAAGAGCACCAGATCGCGCTGCTGTGGCAGGCCATCGAAACACTGTCGGCCCGCCAGCAAACCCCCGACTGCGTACCCAGCGACGCCGCGCGTAGCGAGTGCTTCGAGGCAGCCAAGCTCAACGAGCTGGTCGGCAAGTAAGCCTGGGCAGATCCAGCGCGCGGCACATCAGCCAGCCGCATCCGTAGGCCACCAGGTCCCGAAGGTCGAAGGTAGTGCCCAGCGCGATGCGCAGAACGTGGTGCATCGCTGTCTGGTCGTGCAGGCCCAGCCGGTCGACCATGCCCAGGCCTTGCAGGCCTTCAATCGCACATGCGAACAACAGCGCCCACAGTGCCAGCCGCGCGGGCGGCTGCGCCACGCAGGTCCGCAGCAGGGCGTACACCAGCACCACCACCAGCACATCGCCGCCAAAGCCGCGCAGTACGCCTGGCGGCGCGTAGCGGGCGATGGCCACTTCGACGGCCAGTAGCGCCAGGGCGGCGAGCAGCCAGTGGGGGCGGAAGGTGAATGTGTTCATGCTGCTTCAGGCTGGGCGGTGGAGGTGGCGATGGGTGGGCTCTGCAGCCGACCATACCAGTCCACCTTGCGCGTCAGCATCATCACCGCGGCCAGCACGCTGAACAGGGCCAGCGCACCCACCACCAGCGCCGTCTGCTCCAGTTGCAGCAGCATGTAGAGCAGGCCGTACAAGGCGGCGATGCCCGCGCCAAAGGGCAGGCCACGCTTCCAGCTGTGCAGCATGTGGCTGGCGTAGTAGCTGAGCAGTAGCACGCAGGCGCTGGCGCCGATGGCATAGGCAGCGTCAAACGGCAGGTGCTCGGACAGACTCACCAGCAGCAGGAAGAAGATGCTGATGGCCGCGCCCACCAGAAAGTACTGCACCGGGTGCACCCGCAGCCCGCGCATGAATTCGAAAAGACCGACCGCCACAAAGGTCAGTGCGATGAACAGCAGGCCGTATTTGGTGGCCCGGTCGGACAGCGAATAGGTGTTGATCGGATCGATAAAGCTGACGCCCAGGGTCTCCACGCAGGCGGTGTTGGCGGCCGTGGTTTCCGCCGATGCGGCGCGTGCTGCGTTGTAGGCCTGGCTATCGGTGTTGCCGTTGCACAGCCGGCCTCCGTTCAGCACCGCCTGCTGGGCAGAGCTGGCCAGCGCGGAGACGCGCCAGCTGGCTTCAAAGCCCTTGTCGCTCACCTTACGCTCTGATGGCAGAAACTGCCCGTAAAAACTTGGATGCGGCCAGTTGGACGTGAGGCTGATCTGGGTCGCGCTGCCCAGCGGCACGATGTTCAGGCTTTCAGTACCGAGCAACTCAAGCTCGATATCGGCCGTGAGCGGTGCGGCTGGGTTTGTGCCCGCAGGCAGACTGGCCTGCACTCCGCGCGGGTAGGCCGCATGCTGGGTGCCGGCGCGCACCGCCTGGGCTGCGCCGTTGACCTGTACATCGGCCTGGCGGATGCCGCGGGCGTCGGATACGGCCAGCATCAACAGCGGTGGTCCGCATTGCAGCTTGGAGTCCGCATGCTGGCGCCCGCCCTCCAGGGCTTTTAGATCCGTCCAATGCGCGGTAATCCGCGACTTGAAGGTGAAGACCTGCGTGGCATGCAGGCCGCGCGCCCGCGCCTCGACCTGGCTGGTGCCTCCCAGGTTCAATGTGCTGGGCGCGGCAACTCGGACGAACTCACGGCGCTGGGTCAGCGGGCCTTTGTCGCTTAGGGTGGTCCATTCCTCGGTGCAGCTGACCTGCACCAGCGGCCCCAGCAAAGTCTGGCTGCCGGCCAGGCTTTGCGCGACGCTGCTGACCGCGTTCTGGTGCAGGGCCTGCCGTTCGCGGACCAGACCGGTGATCTGCCCCAAGCCGATCAGCAGCAGCACCGCCACCAGCATCAGTCCGCCGAGTTTTCCAAAAATAATGGATTTCATCTTCCCTCCTTGTTGAACAAGCCACGAGCGTGACCAGCCAGGGTGAGGGCGGTATGAAGTCTGTGAAGCGAAAGTGAAGTCTGGCGTTTTAAGGACGTGTTCAAGGCGGAAAGTGCAGCTCCACCCGCAGCCCCGGCTGGGTGTTGCGTACCTGCATATGCCCGCCATGCAGCGCCATGATCTGCTGCACGATGGCCAGGCCCAGGCCCGAGCCTTTGGTGATGCCGTCGGGCCGCACGGTGGAAAAGAACTTCTGCCCCAGCTTGGGCAGCGCATAGTCGGGCACGCCGGGGCCGCTGTCCTGCACCACGATGGCCTGGCCTTCGACGCCCAGGCGGATGCGGCTGCCCGGCGGGGCAAAGGCAGCGGCGTTGTCCAGCAGATTGCCCAGGGCCAGGGCCAGCAAGTCGGCTTCGATGTGGGCCGTGGCCGGGCTGTCGCTTGCTATCAAGTCGATAGCTATATGCGCACGGTCTACCTGCGCCAGGGCCATAAATGATGCCAAATATTCGGTCAAACGCAGGCGCTGGGGCTGCTGCAGTTCCTGGCGCTGCTCCAGCTTGCTGAGCTCCAGCAGGCGGTCCACCAGGCTCTGCAGCCGCCGGGTCTGGGCCAGCACGTCGGCGGCGAATTCCTGCCGGTCGGGCTCGGGCAATGGCTCTTGCAGCAGCTCGCCAGCGCCGCGGATGGCGGCCAGCGGGCTCTTCAGCTCGTGGGTCAGGGCGCGCACATAGCCTTCGATGTAGTCGCGGCCCTCGACCCGCTGGCGCATCGCCTGCATGGCCCGCGCCAGCTCGCCCAGCTCGCCGGGAATGCGCGGCAGCGGCAGCTTCTTGCCGGCCTCCATGGCATTGGCGTAGCGGCGCAGCTGGCGGATGCTGTAGACCACCCACAGCGTCACCGCCACCCCCACCGCTGCCGACAGGGCCAGCAGCCAGAAGCCGCTGACCAGAATCTTGCGCTCGGCCCGGTCGATGAAGGCCTGCACCGTGGCCACCGGCTTGGCCACCGTCAGCACGCCGATGACCTGGCCGCCGTAGTTGACGGGCGCGGCCACGTACAGCACCGAGCTGCGGTCGTCCTCGTAGACCTGGCGCGTGGCCCGGGCGCCGTACTCGCCACGCAGCGTGCGGGCCACGTCGCGCCATTGCGAATAGTCCTGGCCCTCGGCTGTATGAGTGGAGTCGAACATCACCTTGCCCTTGGCGTCGGTCACGTAGACGCGGAAGTCCAGCGACTGCTTGTCCAGACCCCAGATGCGCGCGTCTATAGGCCGGCGCGCGTAGGCGCCCACCTGGGTGGCGAACCGGCCCTGCGCCATGTTGCCGGCGCGCAGATCGTCGACGGCCAGCTCGGCTAGGATGTTGGCGGTGTCGACCATCATGTCTTCCATCACCTCGCGCACGCTGGGCTTGACCTCGGCCACAAAGATGCGCAGCACGAACAGGCCGGCCAGCCCGGTGATCAGGAAGAAGCCGAACAGGATGCGGATGCCCAGATGCATCTCAGGTTTGCGGCGCGATGGAATAACCCAGGCCGCGGTGCGTGGCGATGGGGTCGAGGGTGGGCGTGATCTGCTGCAGCTTGGCGCGCAGGGTTTTGATGTGCGTGTCCACCGTGCGGTCGCTGCTTTCCGAGTCGTTGCCCCATACCGCGCTCAGCAGGGCGTCGCGGCTGCGGATGCGCCCGGGCTGGCGCAGCAGCTCGGCCAGCAGGCCCAGCTCGCGCCGGGTCAGCGGCAAGGCCTGGCCCTGCCAGGTGGCGCGCTGGCCGTCCAGGTCCAGCGTGAAGCCGGTGGGGGCTGGCGGCGTGGAGCTGGCCTGGGCGGAGACTCGGCGCAGTAGGCCGCGCACCCGCGCCACCAGTTCGCGCGGGCTGAAGGGCTTGGTCACGTAGTCGTCGGCGCCCAGCTCCAGACCGACCACGCGGTCGATCTCTTCGCCCTGCGCGCTGAGCACCAGCACCGGCAGATGGCGCTGTGTAGCGCTGGCGCGCACTTGGCGGCACACGTCCAGGCCGGAGCCGTCGGGCAGTCCGATGTCGAGCACCAATACATCGGGCGGCGCAATCGTCAGCTGGCGCAGCGCATCCGTCACCAGCAGGCAGTGCGTGACCCGCAGCCCCGCGCGCTCGAACGCATAGACCACGGTTTTGGCGATCGCCGGATCGTCTTCCAGCAGCAGGATGTGGGGTTGGTGCATGGTTCGGCTGGACAGATGATCTGGGGGGCGTTGTTGCTCGCGTGAAGTTCAAGCCTTTTAGGCCGCTAGCGCAGATTCCACCTGCGCCAGAAGCTCCTATTTCGATAGCAATCAGGCCATCAACCGGGCTGTGCCAGATACGCGTACCGAGCTGCCTGGCTGGCTGCTGAACTCGGCGCGCAGCAGGGCGCGCATGCCCATGTCTTCGCCCTGCACCACGTCGATGGCACCGCCGTGCGGCCAGTCCAGGTCGCGCAGGTAGCCGGCCAGGGCGGCGGTAGCGGCGCCGGTGGCGGGGTCTTCCAGCACACCGCCAGATGCGAAGGCGTTGCGAGTGTGGAAGCGCTGCGCTGACTCGGCAAACGCCAGCAGGATGGTCACCAGGCCGGCGCGCAGCATCAGGCTGCGGCCTGTGGCCAGGTCGTAGTGCATGGTGGCCAGGGCGCTGCGGGTCTTCAGGGCCAGCACCAGGTGGTCGGCACCGCCGTGTATCAGGGCCGGCGGGATGCGCGGGTCCAGGTCGTGGGCGGTGTAGCCCAGCAGGGCCAGAGCCTCGGCCACCAGTTCGGCGGGCGCGGACTGGCTGCGTGTGGGCGGCGACTGCAGCGCTGCAGTGAACAGTGTGCCGGCGCTGCGGCCTTCCACGGTGATCTGGGCGTGGTTCAGCGTCAGCGGGTAGACGCCGTTGCCGTGCTGCTGCGCCAGGACCGCACCTAGCGCGATGGTGGCGTGTCCGCAGAACGCTACCTCGGTCTCGGGTGAGAAATAGCGCACCCGCCAGGCGCTGCCCATGGGCGCGGCGAAAGCGGTTTCAGAAAAACCGACGGCTGCAGCGGTGCGCTGCATTTCCGCGTCGCTGGGTAGTACGTCGGCGATGACGACGCCAGCGGGGTTTCCGCCGCTGGGGCCGTCGGAGAAGGCGGCGAGTTTCAGGACTTGCATGGTGTCTCCTTGCAGAAATGAGGTGGGCTGAAAGCTATTTTCAGCCGGGGCGTGTAGCCCTGCCGCCGTCGTGCTTATGGGGCTGACGGTGGGCGGATGGCTGATTTGGGCCGGAAGGCCTTGCATACCGTATCTACCGTTTCCAGATAAGGGCCGCCGATCAGGTCGATGCAGTAGGGCACGGCGGCAAAGATGCCGGGCGTGCCCAGGGCGGGCAGGCCTTCCAGCGTCTCGGCTATCGCCTTGGGCTGGCCGGGCAGGTTGATGACCAGGCTTTTGTCGCGGACCACGGCGGTCTGGCGCGACAGGATGGCGGTGGGCACGAACTTCAGGCTGATCTGGCGCATCTGTTCGCCAAAGCCGGGCATTTCCTTGTGGGCAATGGCCAGCGTGGCCTCGGGCGTGACGTCGCGCAGGGCAGGGCCGGTGCCACCGGTGGTCAACACCAGGCTGCAGCCGGCGTCGACCAGCTCGACCAGGGTGGCGCTGATGACGGCTTGTTCGTCGGGGATCAGGCGCGGCACGAATTCGATGGGGTTCTGCAGCGCGCGGCTCAGCCAGTCTTGCAGCGCGGGCAGGCCTTTGTCTTCGTAGACGCCGGTGCTGGCGCGGTCGCTGACCGAGACGATGCCGATCTTGACGGGGTCGAACACGGCCTTATTCCTCGTCAGCCTGGTGGCTTGCATCGATGGCACCGTCGTTCAGCGGGCCGTCGATGTCCAGCAGCTGTTCACGCACCAGCTGGAAGATGTCGCGGTAGGCGCGGCCGTGGCGGGGCAGGGCGCCGGGTTTTTCGGGCGTGGCGTCTTTGCGGGCCTGGCGGACCAGGGCGCGCAGTTGCTGCGAGTCGGTGGCGGGGAATTCGCTGATCCATTCGCCAAAGGCGCCGTCTTCGGCGATCAGGCGGTTGCGCCAGGTTTCGGCCTTGTGCAGGGCCAGGTTTTCCTGGGCCGAACCGGAGTGCTGCACCTTGAGCGCCGCGCGGATCGCATCCAGCATCTCGGGCTCTTGCTTGCGCATGAGCTTGCCGATGTACTGCATTTGCCGGCGCTTGCCTTCGAAGTTGGTGATGCGCTTGGCTTCGACCACCGCGTCGTGCAGCTTTTCGCCCAGTTGCAGCTTGGTGAACAAGTCGGTGCGCAGGGTCAGCAGGTCTTCACCCAGCTTTTGCAATTCGTCGCTTTCGCGTTTCATGTCGGTGCGGCTGGCGGAGTCGGTGCCCTTGAGTTCGGCTTTGAGCTGGATGTCCAGTTCGCTGCCTTCGGCGACGAAGGTGCCTTGGACGTAATAGCCTTTGGTGGGTTTGCGTGACATGGTATTTCTGGGTGGGGTGGCGCTGTGCGCGGGTATCCGATGGGGCGCGGCCTAGGTGCCGGCGTGGCAAGTATCATAGCCGCCAACATGAAAAACCCAGATTCCACAGTTTCCCGCCCCGACAGTGGCTTTGCCTACAGCCGGCCTTTCTTTGAAGAACTGGTAGACAGCGCCTTGGCGCACGCCAAAAAACTCGGTGCGACTGACGCCGGTGCCGAGGCCTCCGAGGGCTGCGGCCTGAGCGTATCGGTGCGCAAGGGCGCGCTGGAAACCGTGGAGCGCAACCGCGACAAGTCGCTGGGCATCACGGTTTACATCGGCAAACGCCGTGGCAACGCCAGCACCTCCGATTTCTCCAAGGCAGCCATCCAGCAGACCGTGCAAGCGGCCTACGATATTGCCCGCTTCACTGCCGAAGACCCGGCCGCCGGCCTGCCCAGTTCCAAGGACATTGCCAAGCGCCAGGTGGACTTGGACCTGTTCCACCCTTGGGCCATCACCAGCGAAGACGCGGCCCAGATCGCCATGGAATGCGAGGCCGCGGCCCTGCAGACCAGCAAGCACATCACCAACAGCGAAGGCGCGGGCGTGTCGGCCCAGCAGTCGCATTTCTTCAGCGCACACACCAATGGTTTCCGGGGCGGCTACGCCAGCTCGCGGCATTCTTTGTCGGTAGCGCCGATTGCTGGCAAGGGTAGCGGCATGCAGCGCGACTCCTGGTACAGCTCCATGCGCGACGCGGCCGAGCTGGCTTCGCCGCAGGACGTGGGCCGCTACGCCGCCCAACGTGCGCTGAGCCGTTTGAAGGCACGCAAGATCCCCACCGTGGAGTGCCCGGTGTTGTTCGAGTCGCCGCTGGCCGCCGGCCTGCTGGGTGGCTTTGTGCAGGCCGTCAGCGGCGGTGCGCTGTACCGCAAGAGCACATTTCTGCTGGACTCCATGGGCAAGCAGATCTTCCCCAAGCACATCGATCTGATGGAAGACCCGTTCGTGAAGCGCGGCAAGGGCAGCTCGCCGTTCGACGAAGAGGGCGTGCGCGTCAAGGCGCGCAAGGTGGTGGACGCGGGTGTGGTCGAAGGTTACTTCCTCAGCAGCTACTCGGCGCGCAAGCTGGGCATGAAGACCACCGGCAACGCCGGCGGCTCGCACAATCTGACGCTCACCTCCCGCCGCACCCGCGCGGGCGACGACCTGGACGCGATGCTGAAAAAGTTGGGCACCGGCCTGTTCGTGATTGAGCTGATGGGCCAGGGCGTGAACTACGTGACCGGCGACTACTCGCGTGGTGCCAGCGGCTTCTGGGTGGAAAACGGCGAGATCGCCTTCCCCGTGGAAGAGATCACCATCGCCGGCAACCTGAAGGACATGTTCAAGGGCATCCAGGCGATTGGCGCAGACACCTACAACTACGGCGCGAAAACCGTGGGCTCGATCCTGGTGAACAAGATGAAGGTGGCCGGGAGCTGATCTAAGCTTTTTAGGCCTCAGGCGCTTATTTCACCTGCGCCGCCAGCTATCAATATAGTAGCTGGTGGCGTTTTGCTTGGCGTTTACTTACCGCGCTGCTTGGCCAGTGCGGCCTGGGTTTCCTGCCACAGGTCCATACCCACATTGGCGGCGACCAGGGCGTTGACCTTGGTGAGCTTGTCGCGCATGCGGGCGGCTTCGGTGGGGGCCAGTTGGTTGATCTGCATGCCCTTGGTTTTCAGATCGGCCAGGGCTTTGGCGGCTTCGTCGCGGGTGTCCTTGCGTTCGAAGTCGCGGCTTTGGATGGCGGCGTCGAGCAGCACTTTTTGCTCGTCCTTGCTTAAGCCGTCCCACCACTTCTTGCTGGCCAGCACGATCCAGGGGCTGTAGACGTGGTTGGTCACGCTCAGGTACTTTTGCACCTCGTAGAACTTGCTGGAGACGATGGTGTTGAAAGGGTTTTCCTGGCCGTCCACGGTATTGGTTTCCAGCGCGCTGAAGAGTTCGCTGAAGGGCAGGGGGATGGCGTTGGCGCCCAGGGTCTTGAAGCTGCTCAGGAAGACTTCGTTCTGCATCACGCGCAGCTTGATGCCGTCCATGTCTTCCAGCTTGGTGACGGGGCGTTTGTTATTGGTCAGGTTGCGGAATCCGTTCTCCCAGTACACCAGGCCGACCAGGCCTTTTTCCTGCAGCTTGGCCATTACTTTCTGGCCGATGGGGCCGTCCAGGATGGCGTCGGCTTCCTGCACGTTGTTGAACAGAAAGGGCGTGTCCCACAGTGCCATTTCCTTGGTGATGCCGACCAGGGTGGCGGTGGAGCCGACCATCATCTCCTGCGCACCGCCCACCAGGGCTTGCTGCATCTGGGTGTCGGGGCCGAGGGCGGCAGCGCCGATGGCCCGCATCTTCATCTTGCCGCCAGAGGCTTTTTCGATCGCACTGACCAGCACTTTGGCGGCGCGGCCCTGGTTACTTTGCTCGTTCAGGCCGTAGCCAAAGCGGATGATGCGCGGCTTGATGTCTTGCGCGAAGGCGGCGCTGGCAGCGCCCAGGGCGAGTGCGGCCACGGTGGCCAGGGCGGTGCGGCGAAGGAAGGTGTGCATGGTGTTTGTCCTTGGTTGTAAGTTGTAGGGTGCGAGAGAGTGGGCGGTTTAGCGCATCCACGCCACGGGGGCGATGACAAGCTGCGGGAAGATCACGAACAAAATCAGGATCAGCGTGTAGGTGATGAGGAAGGGGTTTACGCCCTTGATGACGGTGTGCATGGGCAGGCGGCCCACACCGGCAATCACGTTCAATACGGTGCCCACTGGCGGGGTGATCAGGCCGATGGCGCCGTTCAGCACGAACATCAGGCCGAAGTACACCGGGTCGATGCCGGCCTTGACGGCGATGGGCAGCATCACCGGGGCGAAGATCAGGATGGTGGGCGTCAGGTCCAGCGCGGTGCCTATCAACACCAGCACGACCATCATCACCGCCATCAGGACGCGCGGGCTTTCCACCAGCGGGCCGAGCCAGTTCGACAGCGTGCTGGGCAGGTCGGCCAGGGTGATCATGTAGCTGGCCACGGCAGCGCCGGCGCACAGGAACATCACCACGGCGGTGGTCTTGGCGGCGCGTACCAGCACCGTGTACAGCTCGGGCAGCTTCATTTCACGGTGCACGAACAGGGCTACGACCAGCGCGTAGAACGCTGCCACCACGGCGGCCTCGGTGGGGGTGAACAGGCCGCTCTTCATGCCGCCGATGATGATGATGGGCATCAGCATCGCCCAGAAGGCTTTCAGCGTGGCCTGCAGGCGTTCCTTCATGGGCAGGGGCTGGCCCACCGGCAGCTCGGTCTTGCGTAGCACGAACTTCCAGGCCACGATCAAGCCCGCACCCATGAACAGGCCGGGCACGATGCCCGAGACGAACAGCGCCGAGATCGACGTGTTGGTGGTCACGCCATAAATCACAAACGGCATGGACGGCGGAATGATGGGCGCGATGATGCCGCCCGAGGCCAGCAAGCCGGCCGATACAGGCAGCGGGTAGCCGTGCTGGCGCATCATGGGCAGCAGGATGGTGGCCAGCGCCGCGGTGTCGGCCAGGGCCGAGCCGCTCATGCTGGCCATCAGCACGGCAGCGCCGATGGCCACATAACCCAGGCCGCCCCGGATGTGGCCGACCCAGGCCTGGGCCATGGCGATGATGCGCCGGCTGATGCCGCCCGAGTTCATCAGTTCACCGGCCAGGATGAAGAAGGGCACGGCCAGCAGCGGAAAGCTGTCCACCCCGGCCACCAGGTTCTGCGCCAGCAGCTGGGTGTCCCAGAAATCCAGTACCCAGGCCATGCCGGCCCCGGTGAGTACCAATGCCAGCGCCATGTTCATGCCAATGCCCATCAGCACCAGCATGCCCAGCGAAAAAACCACGAATGCTTGACCTTCTGCGGACATATGACTTACTCCACTTCCGCGCCGTGACCGAGGTCCAGGGCTTTGTTACGTACCAGCTCCCACAACGCCATTGCAGCGATCAACAGGGAGCACAAAAACGCCGGCAAGGGCAGTAGCGCGCTGGAGTAGCCCAGCACCACGGAGTGGCTGCCCAGGCCCACGACCACCTGCTGCCAAGCGCCCCAGGCCAGGAAACTGCAGCCCAGCACCACCAGCACGCGGATCAGGGCAGCCATGGCCGCCAATGCAGCAGGCTTGTCGCGCAGCGCCAGCAGCAGGCTGGTGAAAGCCATGTGTTCGCCCATGGGGTAGGCGGCAGCGGCGCCGATGAACACCATCCAGACGAACAGCAGGCGCGACAGCTCTTCGCTGGCGGCCACGCCGCTGCCAAAGCCATAGCGCAGCACCACGTTGATGAAGACCGAGGTGGCCATGACGGCCAGGCACAAGGCCATGGCCGCATGGGCCAGACGCACCACGCGGGGCACGGGGATAGGTGTTTCAGGGGTTTGCATATGGGGTCTCCTGCAGCCAGTGGATGACGTGTTGGGTAAGGGGCGCCAGGGCCAGGGTGGCATCGACCACCAGCACACCGGCTTCGCCCTCGGGGCTTTCCAGGGCTTCGAATTGGCTGTCCACCAGGTTGGCCTGGAAATAATGGCCACCTGCCCGCTGGGCCACGCGCAGTCGGGCTTCCTCGCGGCTCAACGCCAGGTGCACAAAGCGCAAGCCCGGCACGGCGCTGCGCAACTGGTCCCGGTAGGCGCGCTTGAGGGCCGAGCAGGTCAGCACGGCGCCCTGGGGATGGCGCTGCAGCTCCTCACCCAGCCGCGCCAGCCAGCCAGTGCGGTCGGCATCCACTAGGGGCACGCCGGCACGCATCTTGGCGACGTTGGCGGCGGAGTGGAAGTCGTCACCTTCGACCAGGGGCCAATGCAGTGCCTCGGCCAATGCATCCCCCAGACTTGATTTACCGCACCCGGCAACGCCCATAACAACCAGTGAAACCATGTTGGACAGCGCAATCCCAATAAGTGAAAAAACCAGGCCGGCGGCCTGTACGACGCCAAAAAATCGGTTTCGATTTTTGGACAGCGCTATCCTAAGTCCGGCCGGTATGTATTTCCATCAGGGTTTTCACCTGAACAAGTGGCCAATGGCGTAAGCGGAACCTGTCGATTGGCATACCGTTGCCTCGGTAGAATCGCCTCCACACCGCATGGATAGCCCCTCCTCACCCCCTTCCTCACCCCCTTTGCGCCGGCGGGCAACCGGGCGTGCCACACTCAACGATGTGGCCCTGGCCGCAGGTGTCAGTGCCATCACGGCGTCACGCGCCTTGCGCGGCGCCCGGGCGGTGGACCCGGTGCTGGTCGAGAAGGTGCAGGTGGCAGCCCAGCAGCTGGGTTATGTGCCCGACCCTGCGGCCCGCGCCCTGGCTTCGGCCCGCAGCTCGCATGTGGCGGTGTTGATTCCGCTGTTGTCGAACGCGCTGTTCGTCGAGCTGCTGGAGGCGGTGCAGCGCACCTTGGCGCCTGCCGGCTACCAGACGCTGATGGGCGTGACCCACTACCAGGCCGCGGAAGAAGAGGCTTTGCTACGAAGCTATCTGGCACACCGCCCGGCCGGGCTGCTGGTCACCGGTTTCGACCGCAGCGAAGCCGCCCGCCAGATGATTGCCCGCAGCGGCGTGCCCTGCGTGCATTTGATGGAAACGGCGGTGACGCCGGGCGTCTACGGCGTGGGGCTATCGCAGCGGGACGCGGCCCGCACCATCACCGAACACCTGTTGCAGCGCGGCCGCCGGCGTATCGCCTACGTCGCCGGGCAGCTGGACCCGCGGGTAATGCAGCGTGCCGAGGGCTACCGCGCCGCTTTGCGGGACGCGGGGTGTTACGACCCTGGTTTGGAGGTCTTGGACCCGTCGCCCACCTCCATGGCCCTGGGCGGGCAATTGCTGGAGAGCCTGCTGGCCCGCCGGCCGGATGTGGATGCCGTCTTTTTTTGCAATGACGACCTGGCGCAGGGTGGGTTGCTGGCGGCCTTGCGTTTGCAGGTAGCCGTGCCAGGGCGAATTGCCGTGGTGGGCTTTAACGACCTGGCCGGCAGCGACCAGATGCTGCCGCCACTGACCACCATCCGCACACCGCGCGCCGAGATCGGCACACAGGCCGCCACGATGCTGCTGGCGCTGATGCGCGGTGAACCGGTGCCGCACAGCACGATCGATCTGGGCTTTGAACTGGTGGTGCGCAGCAGCAGCTAAGGGCCTTGCCAGGCATCGTATCTTTTAAGGCAACGCTGAATAAGTCCCGAGCTGGCGCGTGATTTGCATGTTTGCGTTCCTCATTCTTGAGGAGGTAGGG